>NZ_JACHYV010000009.1:0-203074 GCF_014193135.1 Rhizobium sp. BK049 | reverse complement strand
GGACACCGACCGAGGTATTTATGGCGCATTTGCGCGAAGATGGGTGATCCCCTATCCTGCAAAACAGGCATGATGCACTTGGGTTAGCTTCTCCATTATGGTGCACCGGTGGGATACCGCTTAGCGCTGAAACATCCGGAACGGGTCAGTGCGCTGATCATCCAGAACGGCAACGCCTATGATGAAGGGCTCAAGGAATTCTGGGATCCCATTAAGACCTACTGGTCCAATGGGTCGAAGAAGAGCCGTGAGGCGCTCTCCGGTCTGGTCACGCTCGAAACGACCAAGTTCCAGTATACCGATGGCATGGAAGACGTGTCGCGCATCAGCCCTGACAACTGGGTTCACGACCAAGCTCTTTTGGACCGACCAGGCAACAAAGATATCCAGCTCGATATGTTGTATGACTATCGCACCAACTTGCCGCTTTACCCTGCGTTCCAAAGTTTCTTTCGTGAGCGCAAACCGCCCACGCTCATCGTCTGGGGCAAGAACGATTATATCTTTCCCGAGGCCGGCGCTCATCCTTATCTCAAGGATCTTCCGAATGCCGAAATTCATATTCTGAACTCGGGTCACTTCCTGCTCGAAGAAAAGCTTGACGTCGCTGCTCCGCTAATCAACGACTTCCTGGATCGCAACGTCGCAAAGAAGTGACCATCAGCCATGGTCACCGGCGGTGCGACCAAGGTTCCGCCACGCCGAGGTCGCGCCGCTGAACAGTGGTTACAAAATTCCAGATTTTGGAGAATCCTCATGCCGTACCATTTTTTGGAAGTTGCAAACACTCCGAATGTGCGGCTTGCGCAAGCTGAAATGGGTACCGACCAGATTTGGTTAGGCGACCACCATCGAGAATCCGACAACTTCACCGACAGCGAACTGGCATTCATCTCTGAACGGGACAGCTTCTACATTGCCTCTGTGTCGGAAACCGGCTGGCCATATGTTCAGCATCGCGGTGGGCCAAAGGGCTTTCTGAAAATAGTCGACAAGAAAACGCTGGCCTTTGCCGACTACAGGGGCAACCGCCAATATATCAGTACCGGAAACTTTGCTGCAAATGACCGGGCCTGTCTTTTTCTGGTGGATTACCCGCGACGAGCACGCCTCAAGATCTATATGCATGTCGAGAAGCTAGCACTCGATGCCGACCCGGCACTGACCGACCTTGTTTTCGACGCCGGCTACCGAGCAGAGGCAGAACGGATTTTCCGGCTGCGGCTGGAAGCCTTCGATTGGAACTGCCCTCAACATATCACACCGCGTTACACCGAACACGAGGTCGAGAAAGCAGTAAGACCATTGCGGGAACGCTTGGGCGAATTGGAGTCGGAGAATGCAGAATTGCGTACTCGGCTCGAGGCGTTGGGAGGAAAATAATGGACGCCACACAGACCCCCGTTGCCGCCCTTTTCATGGGCTTCTGCAGCAGAAAAGATTCGGATTGCGGAGGACGGCTGGAACAGCCGCAATCCCCAGAAGCTAGCGCTGGCCTATAGCCATAACAGCCGGTGGCGCAACCGCTCCGAGTTTATAAACGGCCGCGAAGCGATCATCGGCTTTCTCACACGGAAATGGCAACGTGAACTCGCATGCAGACTGAGGACGCTACCATGGATCGCCCGTCAGCATCGCACCAAACGGTGCCGGAAGAAGATATCATCGAAGCGAAAGCTTTTGTCGACCTATTCAAGGTCGCGCCCCAGACGCTCGTCGACCAGGCTGAGTTTCGCTGCATGCAATTGGCTGTAGGTTGCGCAATATCGCTGCCCAGCGCGCCCGCCATCGGTCTAAATCGTGTGCTCGGCATTGTAGCACTTGAAGATCTCGATACGGCCTGTGAATGGATGAGCAAAAAGGCAGGCTGCCGCTACTTGCAAATGAACGCTGCCACCGCTCCTCAACAGACACACGATTGGATAAGGAAACGGGGCCTTGTTCCCCAAGGTAACGGATGGGCAAAGCTACGGCGAACGGCGCCTTCTACGCCACTCATCCATTCTGGAGAGGTCACTACCCGCCAGGTCAAAGTCACCGAAGCCGAAATCTTCGCCTCGATGATGTGCGCCGGATTTAACTTTCCGGCAAATCTGACACCGCTTTGGTCAGCGATCGTCGGGAAGGACGGTTGGAGCTGTTTTTTCGCGGAGTTGGACGGCAGGCCGATTGCGACCGGCGCGATGTATGCGGCAGACGGCTTTGCGTGGCTTGGCGGTGGCGCGACCGTTCCCGAGTTTCGCAATCGAGGGGCACAGAAGGCTCTCATTACCGCGCGTCTGAACCAAGGCGCCAGTCAGGGCGTTCAGACATTCGTCGTCGAAACCGCCCAGCCTTCAGCCGATGAACCGAATATCTCTCATGCCAATCTCATCATGGCCGGATTCGAGCAGATTTATACGAGAATGAATTACCGGTTTCCGGACGGTTTATAAGGGACGTCAGACACCTTAGGTCTGCTAGTCGAGCTGTTGCTGTCTTTCCAATTGTCGCGCTTGCCGGATCAGTGCTTCGAACTCTGAGAGAATGTCATCTGCTTCTGGATCAGACTGCAAACCCGCTCCCAAGCACTGCCACCGGCCCAACCCGACAGGATCATCGACGTCGAGGGCTGTTGCGAGACCGACCGCCAGGTCATACGTTCTCTGATCCAACCTCAGAAGGAGCAGCAGATGCAGATCGACCTCGCAGGCAAGACCGCTCTGATTACTGGATCTACCGAAGGCATCGGCTACGCGATCGCCCGCCAGCTCGCGAGGGCTGGCGCGGACGTGGTGATCAACGGACGGTCTGAAGAAAAGACAGCAAAGGCCGCCGAACGCCTGAAAGGCGAAGGTGCCAGGGGCACCGTAGCCGCCGTCGCAGCCGATGTCGCAACCGCTGCAGGGTGTGGCGCTCTCGTCGCCAAGGTTCCTCATGTCGATATCCTGATCAACAATGCGGGCATCTTCCAGCCGCTCGACTTCTTCGAGGCGAACGACGAGGTATGGGATCGCCATTGGCAGGTAAACGTCATGTCGGCCGTCAGGCTTTCGCGTGCCTACCTTCCGGGTATGCAGAGCGTTGACTGGGGTCGCGTCATCTTCATCGCATCGGAATCCGGCTTTAACATTCCGGTGGAGATGATTCATTACGGCGTTAGTAAGACCGCCGATATCGCGGTTGCCCGCGGGCTCGCCAAGCGCATGGCTGGCACAGGCGTTACTGTGAACTCGGTTCTCCCCGGCCCAACACTGTCCGAAGGCGTCGAGGCGATGCTTGCCGAAGAGCGTGCGAAGACGGGCAAGCCGATCGAGGAGGTCGCGGCGGACTTCGTCAAGAAGCATCGTGGCAGTTCGATCATCCAACGAGCTGCAAACGTCGAGGAAATCGCCAACCTCGTAACCTATCTGGCGTCGCCTTTGGCATCAGCGACGACCGGAGCTTCCATGCGCGTGGACGGAGGACTGATCGACACGCTCTGAGGTGGTCCTTCATCTCGCCTGCCAGTTGTTCATACGGCGGAGCCTTCCGATCGCCTCCTCGACGATCTGCGACAACGAATAAGCCCCTCTTAGGACAGACTCAGTCGGTTCAGATGCAAGAAAAGCAGGAATCGCCTGCGGAGCCCGCTACCGGGAGGCTTGCAGGCGTTGAAAGTGGCACCCGGGAAGGTCAAACAGTCAGGGCCGAAGCCCAGGTCCCCGGCTATGGCTCCGCCGCCCGCAGCTCGCACCTTCGACGCTCAGACCTCGGATTTCAGCCGGCCACCGCTCGCCCAGGAATCCTTAGCAACCTCCGTGATCAGGATTTCCACCGACCCCGGCGGGCAGGCCAGGGTTTCGACAGCGGCCTTGGTTGCTTCGCGCACGAAGGCGCGTTTCTGCTCGTCGGTGCGGCCGGGATGCATCTGCAGGTGAAGAATGGGCATGTTTTTTCCTTCGTTATTGGCAATGTCCGTCGCCTTGGGGCGGGCATGACGACTATGTTGTAAATGCTGAGGTTGATAAATAAGCTGCCGGTATCGTCATTCGAAACCTGTGAGTAGGCAATCATGGACAAGCTGGCCGGCATGGCGATGTTCGTCAGGGTCATCGACAATGGCAGTTTCGCGGCCGCCGCGGAGATCGCGCGGATGTCGCCCGCCATGGTTGCCAAGCACATCAAGACGATCGAGACCCGGCTCGGTGCCAAGCTCATCCATCGCACCACGCGGCGCCATCAGCTGACGGAGGTCGGCCAGCTCTATTACGAGCGCTGCAAGCGCGCGCTGGCCGAAGTGGCGCTGGCCGAGGCTTCGGCAAGCGAGCTGCAGTCGGCGCCGCGCGGCCGGCTTCGGCTAGTGGCGCCCGTCAGCTTCGGCACGCAAGTCTTGGTGCCGGCGCTGATCGAATACCAGAACGCCTATCCCGACGTCAGCATCGAGCTGTCGCTCGACAACAATGTCCATGATCTCGTCGGCGAGGGGTTCGAGCTCGGCATCCACATCGGCCCGCTCTCAGACAGCAGCCTCGTCGCCCGACCGCTCACGCCTTATCGGCGCATCCTCGCTGCCGCGCCAGCCTATCTTGCCCGCCATGGCCGACCGGCGGCGCCGGAGGATCTGACGACCCATCTCTGCCTCGGCCACTCCTATTGGCGCATGTCGGATCTCTGGCACCTGGTCGGGCCGGGCGACGAAATGCGCGATGTGCCGATCTCCGGAAAATTTTCCACCAATCAGGGGGCAGCACTGCGCATGGCAGCGCTCAGCGGCGCCGGAATCGCGCTTCAGCCGGAACTGCTGCTCGCCGCCGATATCGCCGAAGGTCGGCTCGAACAGGTGCTGCCGGAATGGTCTTACAGGCCTGTGCCGATGTTCCTTATTTACGCCCCGAACCGGCGCCCGACAGCGATGCTGCGCACGGTGATCGATTTCCTGGTGGAACGGTTTGGCTAGAGCAAATCCGGCCTCGCGCCGCTGATTGGGACGGATCCAGAAGCGCAATGTTGAGCCCCGGTATGCTTTTGCTGGTTTGATCGCGGTCATTGATGGATCGATGACCGCATCGATGGCGTCGAAATCGACAACTAGCGACGACCGACGCGGTTAACTGGACCACCTTTATTTACGGCAGTTCCGTGCGTCACTGTACCACGCGCTGCGCGAGCAACTGGGCGCGGCTTCAACACGACCCCGGGTCTTACGACGCAGCCGGCCGGATAACTGATATATTGGCAATAGACGACAGCATTGGCGGTATCGATGGGCGGGGCCGTAAATCCAATCGTTAGGAAGGCAAGTGACGCGGCGGCAATTCTTTTCATATTCTCCTCCTATATCCTCGACACTTCCCCAGAATTACTGCGGTTGTTCCCCCTTACGGTTAGGCCTGTGAGACTGATCATGACATTAAACAGGCCATAGCACGTACAAACGCTTTGATAATGCGGAGCGTCAGAACTGGCCATGGCGGACCCTTGCACGAACGGCCTTATCATAACATTCGAACCAATTCCTGGCCCGTAACATCATGTAGAATCGGTTCCGTGCTGCGATGCTGCGGACGGCGATCGATTTCCTGGTGGAACGGTTTGGCTAAGCCGATCGACGTCGGCTAGCGGCGGGCATGTCGGCACATCGTCCTAGAGACTCTTCTCGCCGGATTGAAGCCCGTGATAAAAGCGCTCATGGGCATCAAGAACTATTTGATCGAAGGCAGTTCGGGCACTGGAAAAACCTCCGTCGCTTCCGAACTGGAGCGGCGGGGCTACCATGTTGTCCATGGTGACCGCGTCCTGGCATATGTGGGCGACCCCGAGACAGGCCGTGCACTTGCTGGGCCACCCGAAGGCGCCGACCGCATTGCTTGGGGATACGCGCATTGGATCTGGCCAGCCGAAAAGGTCCGGGCCATTGCTGCCGACACCACCTATCCTGTTACCTTCTTCTGTGGCGGCTCGCGCAATTTCCACAAATTCCTGCACCTGTTCGATAAGGTTTTCGTGCTCGACATCGAGGTTGAGACTTTGAACCGACGATTGGATGGGCGGCCCGATGAGCCGGGCTTCGAGCCGGCCGAGCGGGCTCTGGTGCTCCGTTACCATAAGACCCGGGAGTATCTTCCCGTCGGCATCAATATCGACACGGCGGGCAGCATTACGGGTGTCGTCGACGATATCCTCGCTCAACTCACCTGAGGTTCTCCGCCTGAACGCTGATTCGACGGAGCGGCAAACGGCGTGTCGTCGTGGCTGTAATGAGGGCGCGAAGCTGCCGAGCTCCTTCGGCAGCTGTCGGCTCGCACCCAGACGATCTTTTGCTGCCGCGGCGGTGCATAACCTCGAATGACCGGTCGACGGCAGGGGCAAGTTCGGAAGGCTTGCACTTCCTGCGCGAGCAGGTTATACACTGAACCATATGGTTCAGTATTTAGATCCTCCCCTCGATCTCTCGTTCGCGGCGCTGTCCGATGCGACCCGCCGCGGGATCATCGATCAGCTTGGGCGAGGGGACGCGTCGATCACCAGTCTCGCGGACAAGTTCCAGATGACGCTGACCGGCATGAAGAAGCATGTCCAGGTTCTCGAGCGGGCGGGGCTCGTCGTCACGCAGAAGGTGGGACGGGTGAGAACCTGCAAGCTCGGGAAACGCGGCCTCAAGGCAGAGGCCGAGTGGATCGAGGCACATCGCAGGCTGTTCGAGGCCCGCTTCGAAGCATTGGACGAAATCATCAGCGAAATGAAACGGGAGGGAAGCGATGACTGAGCAAGTTGAGAGGGCAGGTGGCGCGCAGAACCGCACGTCGGTCGAGCGCAGAGGCGATCGCGAACTCGTGATAACCAGGATATTCGATGCGCCGCCGAGCACGGTTTACAGGGCATGGAGCCAGGCCGAGCTGTTCCAGCGCTGGTGGGTGCCGAAATCGGTGCCCGGCATTTCGCTCGTATCGTGCGAAATGGACGTCCGCACCGGCGGCAAATATCGGCTGGAATTCGGCGCCGGCGGTTCGGACACCATGGCCTTCTATGGCAAGTATCTCGAGGTGGTGCCGAACGAGCGCATCGTCTGGACCAATGACGAGGGCGAAGAGGGCGCGATCACGACCGTGACCTTCGAGGGCCAAGGCGGGAAGACGCTTTTGGTTTTCCACGAAGTCTATCCGTCCAAGGAGGCGCTTGAGGAAGCACTGCAGGGCTCGGCTGTCGCATTGCCGGAGCAGTTGGAACAGCTCGACGAATTGCTTCCCAGCCTGACCGAGTAGCGCACGGCCTTCAGACCGCCTTTGCCGCCATCCACCCAGGTTGGAACGCAACTCGTCCTGTTTCATTACCGTGGAGGCGGTAAGCAAGGAGAGTTATGGAAATGCTGATCCAGGGAATCTACGCCGCGCTCGCAACGGCAGACATGGATAGAGCGGAGAAATTCTACACTCAGCTGTTTGACCGGGAGCCTGATGATCGTCCCATGGAGGCGTTGATCCAATGGCGCAACGTCGCCGGAGCGAACATTCAAATCTTCCTCGAAAAGGAGAATGCCGGGTTCGGCAGGCTGACCATTGTGGTGCCGAAAATGGATGAAGCCCGCAGAGCGCTCGAAGAGACCGGCGTGACGCTCACAGGTGAATCCGAGGGCGACTACGGAAGGATTGCCCAGATCGCGGACCCGGACGGCAATCGCATCACCCTTGCGGAGCCGCCCTCTCGGCCATTCGATACGCAGCGAAGATAGCGCCGCGGCTTGACCCTCTGGTTTGCCGAGGCCTAATCTTGGGCATGGGCGAGCAAGAAATTCCTCTCGCAGGTGGCGCAGATTCGAATGTTGTCCGGGTGGGCGGCACGGTTCGGCGGGGTGGCCGCGCATGGTCTTCCGCCGTTCTCGACCTGCTTCGCCACGTTGAACGCCAAGGATTTGGAGGGGCTCCCCGTGCCCTCGGCTTCGATGATCAGGGACGCGAATGTCTCACTTACGTCGAAGGTGAAGTCGGCATGGGCAAAGGCTTCATCCCGGATCAACTTGGCCGCTTCGACGTCCGGCTTCCTGACTATGTCTGGAGCGACCGGGCCCTTGTCAAATTAGGGAAATTGCTGCGATGCTACCACGATGCTGCAGCAAGCTTTCCCTGGAATGAGCGCAACTGGCGTCTTCAACCTCAAGAACCCTTCGGACGATCTGTCACAATGATCTCTCACCCTGGAATACCGTCTTCCGGGCTGGGCTCCCTGTCGCGTTCATCGATTGGGATGCTGCAGCACCAAGACCGCGCTCCTGGGACCTCGGCTTCATTGCGTGGCGTTGGGTGCCCTTCTGGCGTGACGACAAATGCGAAGCGCATGGTTTGCTGAAAGGCGTCCGCGAGAAAGCGCGGCGCTTCCAGCTGTTCCTCGACGCCTATGGGATAGAGCCGGAAATTGAGATCATGCAGGCGGCTATCGAAAGGGTGCGGCAGATGCAGCAACACATGCGCAATCTCGCTGCTTCCGGCTCGGCATGGGAAATGGAATTGGAACGCCGTGGCGTCCTTGATGAAGGGGCACTCGAACTGGCCTGGATGGAAGAACACGCACGGGAATTGGTGCAGCGACTTAATGCGTCGTCATAGCCTCTGGATCACATGGTGCGAGCCAGGCGACAGCTGGATTGCAACCGTAGGATCTCTTGCAGCACGCCCAGTCACTGGCCCATTTGAGGTTGCTTCCGGTTCTTTTCAGAGCCGCCGGTTAGCGCCCCGCATCCGTGCACTGCGCCTGCAACGACAAGGGAACCTTTGGCAGGGGCGAAGTGTTGTGCTCGGCATGATTGCGGGAGGCATGACCGATGTACATCATTGTCGGAGGGACGGGGAGCGTCGGCTCCGCCGTGGCGAAGGCGCTGCTTGCTGAGAGCGAACCCGTCACCATCGTCACACGAAACCCTGAGAAGGCGGGCGCATGGCGACAGCGGGGCGCAGAGGTTGCGCTCGCCGACGTCCACGACGTGACCTCGATGCGGACGGTGTTCCGCCGCGGGAAGCGGGCCTTCCTGTTGAACCCGAACGCTGACATCTCGAGCGATACGGATCGCGAAGAACGCGAGACCGTGCGTTGCCTGCTCGAGGCGATCGAAGGCTCGGGACTGGAGAAAGTGGTGGCGCAATCAACCATGGGCGCGCAGCCAGGCGAGCAATGCGGCGATCTCAATGTCCTTTATGAACTGGAGACAGGACTGAGAAGCCAGCCGATTCCCGCCAGTATCATCCGCGCAGCCTATTACTACAGCAACTGGGATGCGATGGTGGGCCCCGTCACGAAGGACGGGGTGCTATCGACCATGCTCCCGGCCGAGCTCACGCTCCCGATGGTCGCGCCGGAGGATCTGGGAAGGGTGGCTGCACGGCTGCTGCAGGAGCCGGTCGACCGGATCGGCATATACCCCGTCGAAGGGCAGGAACGATACTCCCCCAATGACGTTGCCGCAGCCTTCGCCGCCGCCCTCGGCCGCGCCGTCCGCGTCGAGGTGATCCCGCGGGAAGCCTGGGAAGACGCATACCGCAATTTGGGCTTCTCCGACGCGGCGGCTCACTCATATGCCAGGATGACGGCTCTCACCGCCGATGGCCCCGAATATCCCGAGGACTCAATTCGCGGATCGATCTCGCTCCAGACGTACATAGATGGGCTCGTTCGTGACTCGTCCTGACGCGCCCCGATGGACGAAATAGCGAGACCGCCGAAAAGGCTGTATGAGATTTGTGCCGCTGGGCAGGCGCCTCGGCCTCAGGTAGCGACCTCCATGGGATTGCTGAAGCCGCCACAGCGTGTTCATCAGCCGCGTTCGACCAGTTTGCGGATAGCGGTCTCAAAGGTGGTTGTGCCCTTGCGCGATCGGGCCTCGCCGCCTTCGAACTCGATCCAGCCTTCGTTGAAGCCGTCAAGCATGCGCATACGGGGTCTGGGGTTCTGCATGCCCTGGTTCAAAAACAGCGCTTCCCATGTCTCTCTTGCAACCGGCTCGGCACGGACCGTCTTGTTGAGCACCGCAGAGAAGGCCTCCGCCATCTGCAGCGGCGTGATGCGGAAAGGACCCTCAAGCTCGACGATGCGTTTACCGGTCCAGTCCTCCTGCAGCATTTCAGCCGCAGTGGCGCCGACATCGTGCACGGAAACCATTGGCACGGGCTTGGTGACCGGCTGCAGAAAGCTTGGCATGATGCCGCTCTCCCTTGCCGGTGCGATGTCCCAGGCTGAATTCTCCATGAACCAGCAGGCGCGCAGGAACGCTACCGGCATCGGGAGTGTCGACATTGCCTGCTCGAAGAGGCCGAGCTGGCTCAGCAGATTCTCCTGCTTTGCCCGAGCGCCGATCGTCGATAGGCAGACCACCTTCTTCGGTGACGCCTTTTTGAGCGCCGTCTTCAGCGCTTCGATGATTGCCTTTACCTCCGGGAAACCCGGCGCGGGATCGAAGCTTGGCGGCAGAAGCAGGAAGACGCCCTCGGCGTCTTCGAAGGCCGGGGCGAGGTCCGGCGCGTCTGTCATTTCGGCAATGGCGATTTCCGCGCCGCGATCCCGCCAGGCGCCTGCTTTTCCCGCATTCCGCAGGACTGCACGGACAGGCAGTCCCTGATCCATCAATTTCGTGCCGACCACGGCGCCGACCTGACCTGTTATTCCAGTCACAGCAAACATTCTCGGACTCCTTTTGGCAGCGGCCTGCGCCGCGATGAAAGAAAGATGCGCCAAAGTCGCTTTTGACTGAATTGCCCTTTTGTCAGATAATTCATGACACAATATCAGGAACTGGATGATGTTCGACGGACGATTGCTGAATGGGGTCAGCGTGCTGGCCGCCGTCGTTGAGAGCGGCAGTTTTGCGCGGGCGGGCGAGGCGCTGGGGCTGACAGCTTCCGGAGTCAGCCGGGCGGTGGCGCGACTTGAGAGCCGCATCGGCGTGCGCCTGCTCGAGCGGACGACCCGTTCTCTGAGGCTCACCGATGACGGCACGCGTTTCTACGAGCAGGTGGTGCCGCTACTTGGCGGCATCGAAGAAGCCGCTGCCTATGCCGCCGGGGCGACGCAGACGGTGCGTGGGAGGCTGCGGATCAATGTCGATCCCTATTTTTCGCGGCTGATCCTCGCGCCGAAGCTCGGCACCTTTCTCGACCGCTATCCCGATCTTCAGCTCGAGCTGGTGACAAGGAACGAGATCGGCGATCTTGTCGCCGACGGCATGGATGTGGCGGTGCGCTTCGGCGAAATCCCGGCGAGGAGCTCGCTGATTGCCCGGCAGCTGTTTCGCACGAGGGTGATCACGGTTGCCGCGCAGTCCTATCTCGCACGGCACGGCACGCCGAAGCTGCCTGCCGACCTGACCGATCATACCTGCATCCAATATCAGGACCCTTTGACGGGCAGGCCTTTCGAATGGGAGTTGCGACGCGGAAAGAAGGTGGTGCCGATCCAAACGCATGGGCGCATCCTCGTCAATGATGCCGGTACGGCGCTTGCTACCTGTCTCGCCGGGATCGGCATTGCCCAGGTCTTCTCGCTCGGCATGAAGCCCTATCTCGATTGCGGCCAGCTGGTCGATCTCTATCCGGATTGGCCCGATGAGACCTTTCCGTTGCACTGCTTCTACACCTCCCGCCATCACGTACCGGCCAAGGTCCGAGCCTTTATTGATTTCTGCGTCGAAATCGTCGGCTAGATGCCGCTGCGAAGATCGGCGCGGAGGCTTTTGCCACCAGCATCTTCGGACGGATCCAGCGGCCGCAAAAGCGCGGCATAAGTCGCATCGCACTTGCCGACGGCGTGGGCTGGCCTCAGGCGACGGACCAGCCACCATCCACCAGCAGGTTCGCGCCGGTGATGAGGCTCGCCGCCGGCGATGCCAGGAACACGACGGCGCCCACCACATCATCGGTTTCACCGATCCGGCCAAGGGGAATGTGATCGAGGGTCGCTTGTCGATTGGCGGAGTCGGATAGAAAGGGTGCCGTGCCATCCGTGTGGATGAAAGTCGGCGATACGGTATTTACCGTGATGTTGTAGCGTGCCCATTCGGCGGCAAGGCAGCGCGTCAGGTGATTGATGGCCGCCTTGCTCATGCAATAGATCGCTTCGCCGCGCAGCGCCACGGTGCCGGCCTGTGAGCTGATGCTGATGATCCGGCCACCATTCTGTTTGATCATCTGACGCCCGACGGCCTGCGTCATCAGAAAGGTGCCCTTGATGTTGACATCGAGGATCTCGTCAAGGTCCTTCTCCTCGACCAGTTCGGCGAGATTGCCTGGAGCTACCCCGACATTGTTGACGAGGACGTCGATCCGGCCAAATGCCGTCAGCGCCGCGTCGACGGCTTGAGCGATATGGGCCTTGTTGGGAAGGTCCAGTTCAACGGCGAGGACTTTTCGCCCCGTGTCCTCGAGCTCGGCAACCAGATCGGCCGACGCCGCGACATTGCGGACCCCCAAAACAATATCGGAGCCTGCTGCGGCACAGGCAAGCGCGCAAGCTCGGCCGATGCCACGGCTCGCTCCTGTTACCAAAATCACTTTGCCCTCAAGGCTGAAGTCCGGCGCATTCCTCTGCATCATGGTTCCTCCCTTGATGAAATCAATTTATGCCAGGGTCGGCGCGGATGCCAGATGCTCTCCGCATGTGCAGGGGCAACCTCGCCCGACCGTAGCGCCGGGGTTCAAGAGAGCCTCATCCTGAGGTACCCCGCAGGGGCCTCGAAGGACGAGGCGGGCACTCAGGCGTTGAGACATGCAAGAAGCAGCGTTGCAGCATTCGGTAGCTAACGCCACTATCGGTTCTCGAGGTCAATCCAACCCGTCAATTCAGGCCGGCACGGGTAAGTCCTTCGATCAGACGCGCCCGATCCTCGGCGTGGACGAAAGAAGATGTTGCTCCGACCGCCTCCCGTGAGATGTCAGGAACTAGCGATTTAAGCCGTTCGAGCAAGTCCGTGGCAGCCTCCCGGTTGTCGAGAAGTCCGGCACAGGCCGTGCCAATGATCAATGGAACCGCATGGCCGGACCGCAATCGATGCGCCTCCCGTGCGTAACTCAATCCAAGTTCGTAATTCGCGCCCTGGAAATGAGCCATGGCGTAGTAAAACTGAAAGTCGCCGAGAAAAGCCTCGCGCGGGCTCAGTCTGAGGGCGTAGTCGATGCAAGGAATGGCGTCCGCCGCGCGGCCCCCGTTGGCATGCGCAAGTCCCAACTGGCCGTGTG
This sequence comes from Rhizobium sp. BK049, assembly GCF_014193135.1. Lineage (NCBI taxonomy): Bacteria > Pseudomonadati > Pseudomonadota > Alphaproteobacteria > Hyphomicrobiales > Rhizobiaceae > Rhizobium > Rhizobium sp. BK049. The sequence continues at coordinate 189,899 of NZ_JACHYV010000009.1, read as the reverse complement.
CAAACGCGGAGTTGGGGTTGATCGCGACAGCCTGGCTGATCGCTGCCACCGCCAGGACATTGTCGCGCGTCGCAAAGGCTATCATCGCCTGCGCAAGGTAAGTCCACGGTTCCTTATCGTCCGCGGCCATGGCTTGTTGGACGACATCCCTGGCAAGGGCCAAGGCATAACCCATGTCCTCCCACCCCTGGAACGCGCGCCACGTGGTAATCCAACCTTTCATGGCGAGCGCCTGGGCATAGCCGGGGGCAAGTTCGATTGCCCGATCGAGCAGCGGGAGCATCTTCCTGCTGCTCTCCTCGGACAGTTGGGAACACAGGAACACCGCCCGCACGACACATTCCCAGGCATCAAGGCCATGATGCGGCTTTGGGCTTTCGCGAGCATGCTCCGCCGCCAGGAGTTCCGGGCCGATGCGGCCGACGACGCTTGCGGTGATTTCGTCCTGGATGGCGAAGATCTCGCCGAGGTCGCCGTCGTACCTCTCGGCCCAGAGATGGACGTCGGAGGCCGCATCGATGAGCTGCGCGGTCACCCTCATCCGGCTGCCGGACTTGCGGACACTCCCCTCGAGAACATAGCGGACCCCGAGTTCGCGCCCGATGGCGCGCACATCCACGGGCTTTCCCTTGTAGGTGAACATCGTGTTGCGGGCGATCACGAAGAAGCCCTTGAGCTTGGATAGCGCGGTGGTGATGTCCTCGGTCAGCCCATCGCTGAAGAAGTCCTGCTCCGGCTCGGCGCTCAGGGCATTGAACGGCAGCACGGCAATGGATGGCCGCTCCGGAAGTGCAGACCTCAACGATGCCGTTCCGGCGGCCGTCCTTTCCTGAAGGGGGCGGTACAGTCGCACCGGCCTTTCCATATTCTTCAGCGCGCGCTCGCCGAGGTATTCGAAGTCGCAGTCAAGCTTGCCCTGGAGGTGATCGTAGGCCGTGCCGGAAATGCAAATGCCCCCCGGATCCGCCAAGGTCTGGAGGCGGGCCGCGATGTTGACGCCATCGCCGTAGAGATCCCCATCGAGCTCGTGGATCACATCACCCAGATTGACTCCGATCCGGAAGACGATGCGTCGCTCCGTCGGGATATCCGCTTGGTTCTCGGCAACCCCCTTCTGGATGGCGACGGCGCACGCGACGGCATCGACGACCGAGCCGAACTCCACGAGCGCACCGTCGCCCATCAGCTTGACGATACGGCCCTGATGCTCGGCCAGCAGCGGATCGATCACCTCCCGGCGCAGAACCTTGAGGGCCGAAAACGTCCCAGTCTCGTCATGTTCGACGAGGCGGGAATAGCCGACGACGTCAGCGGCCAGGATCGCGGCCAGCCGCCGTTCTGCTCTTGCGGTTGCCATGGCTGTCTCCCCTAAGGAGATGCGCCGAATGAAGCCCAGGCGATTGACGCAACATGCACCATCCGGCTGCCCGACACCGCGACCGTGCCAGTTCATGATACCACTGAGACCGTCATATGGCGACGCTTCATAAGGTGCCGCCTCCAACGGAACAGGAGCCGCGAAGCGGTCAACGCAAATAGAGTCCGATCCCCGGGCGTGCAAGTCTACTCACGTCTTAGCCAGAATTACCAAGAAAATCATACAATTAGTAAGTTGATCTATCGCCGCTCTGATTATAGTCTTTTTATCTGGCATAAATCCTCCTCCGACTGCAGAGATCAGTCGGAAATGGAGGTTTTTGCTATGGGCAAAACGTCCTCACGTGTCAGATGGATTGCATATCGCGCGTTGAAGCCGATAGCCGACCTCCAATGAGGAGAATCCTAACATCCGATTCAGCTCCCGCCGCGAGGCGGAGGAATCGTAGTCCGTTGGCGACCAACGCCAGAGGGGAAGCCAGCACATCTCCAAAAGGAACGTTCTGGCGCATGCCTGATGTTAGTGAACCCCGATCAAGGAGCATGTACCATGTCCAGACTTACGCTTTCGGTTTTCACCGCCCTCGTACTTCTGCTCGGTGGGCTTCAGTCGACGTTTGCCGCCAGCAGCAATTCACGGGACCAGACCACAACCATGGGCGAAAGCGGCAACCCCCCGCCGAACGACAACGCAGGAAGCAGCAGCGGCACCAAGGACACCTCGACAAACAAGGGCAACCCGGACAACACCAACTGCAACGACTGCGGCTCGAGCGGGCCCGGCAACAAATGAGGCTAATCCGGACGGCATCACGTCCGGACAAACGTAGCAAAGCCAAACCATTGAAGGCTAACTCTGCCGGAGCAGATTTTCGTCAGGCGAAAGGCGTGGCGAGGGCATACTCAATGTGCCGCCGGCATTCAGGGGCCTCGCAGATTTGTCAGCGAATCTGCGGGCCGCCTGCTCGACCGGCCGGCTTGGCCGTAGGCGTGACTACGACGCGCGCTGGCCGGTCGACCCTCCGAGCCGAGTTTCGAAGCGCCAATCACCGCCGCGCCGGCGGCTTGGTGGCGGCGCGGCGCTGTAGCGCAAAACGCGCGGCCGAGCAGTTGACGTCGGGAACGAGATCGTAGGTCTGCTGATAGAGGCTCTGCGCCAGCGTGTTGTTGCCGCGGTTTTCCGAGGCAAGGGCGGCGAGCGCCGTGCGCTTGTAGGCCTCGACGATCGGCTCCGCCGCCTTTGCCAGCGCCGCGTCGTCGGCGGGTTCGGCTGCCAGCGCAAGCGCGGCATAGGTGACGTCGCCATCGCGGCCGACGCGGCCGCCGACGGCGCCGTTGAAAGTCTGCTCGGAAACCTGGCGCAGACGCCTGGCGTTCTTGATGCATGTCGGGATGCGGGCGGCTTCGGCATTGATGCGCTCGGCCGTCGGGCCGGCCTCCGTGCTGCCGCCGCCGGAGAGGATCACATAGCCGATGATCCCGACGACGGCGAGGTAGACGAGGCCCATGGCGGCGAGGAAGGCCGGCTGCTTGAAAAGCGGCTTTTTCGGCTTGCCGTCGTCTGCCTTGGCAGCCTCCTTTTTCGGCGCCTCCTTGGCCGGCGCCTTCTCCAGAAACTGGAATTCGACATCCTTGCCGAGACGGAAACTGTCGCCTGTTTTGAGAGAGGCGGTCTGCAGCAGCGCCTCGCCGCGCAGCATGATCGGGTTCAGCCCCATGCGGCGGATGATGAAGCCGCCGTCGCTCTGCTTTTCGATGCGGGCGTGGATCGGCGCCAGGAACGGATCGTCGACCACGATATCGGCATTGGCTGCCCGGCCGATCGACATTTCCGCCCGGTCGAGCACATGGCTGCGGCTCTGGCCGCCGGGGCCGGTCTGCAGAAGGCTCGGTTTGTTGCCGCGAAAGAAGGAAAAGACCATGATCAGAACATCCCACTCGACATCATCTCGACGATTGCCGGCGCCAGCACCAGAAGAAGGATCGACACGACGATCAACATCGCCGGCATGACGATCTTGGCCTTCAGCTTCTCACTGGCCCTGTCGGCCTTTTCCCAGCGGCGGAAGCGCAGGTCGCGCGCATGTTCGCGCAAAAGCTCGACGCGGTTGCTGCCCTCGACCTCGCCCTGGATGACGGCGCGGATGACGCGCACCACCTCCTCGGCCGTCATGCGCGCCTCCAGGCGCTGCAGCGCCTCGATCATGCCGGTGCCGAGCGCCACGTCCTTCAGCGTCTGCTCGATCTCCTCGGTCATCACGGTGCCCGGTGCTGCCTCGGCATAGAGCCGCAGGCTTTCCGGCAGGGTCGCCTGCGCCTGCTGCGTCATGACGACGAGATCGAGGAAATAGGGAAATTCGCGCGAGATGCGTTCCTTGCGGTCCTGCATCTTGTCGTCGGCGACGACCCAGAAATAGATGGCGGGGATGAAGCCGAGGATCAGGCCGGCGGCCAGCCCGCCGATGACGCTGCCGCTCGCAATGCCGAACAGCACGCCGAGCAGGATGAAGCCGAAGAGGCTGAGGACGACGAGAAGGGCGATATATTCACGCCCCGTCACGCCGCCGAAGGGCCGGCCGCCATAGATCAGCTTCTTTTCGAGCTGCGCACCGAAATCGGCCAGAAGCGGCTCGAACTGCCTCAGCACGAATTCGACCGGCGTGCGCATGCCGATGCTGTCGACGATATTTGGCGGCGGCCCGTCGCCACCGGCCGACCGCCGCACCACCTTGATGCTGCCGAGGAGATCGCCGATCCACCAGACGATGAGCGCCGCAGTGACGCCGGCAAGGACAATGATGATCGGGGCGAGGGGGATTGCCGACATCATACCGACACCTTCATCATCGAGCGCATCCAGAAGAAACCGGTGGCGTAGAGAATGGCGCCGACGATCGCGATGACGATGCCGATGGCGTTGCCGAACACCTTGTCGATCAGCTCCGGCTGGCCGAAGAAGATCATCAGGATCATGAACAGCGCGCCGCCATTGACGACGCGGAAGTTCATCCGCGCCTGTGACGACGAGGTGCTGATCTTCTGGTCGAGCTTCCAGATCTCCTTGAAGGATTTCGACATTTCCGTCAGCGGCTCGGATATGTCGCCGCCTTGCCGGGCAAACAGGCCGAGGGCGGCGTCGACCATCTTGAAATGCAGGCTCGGCACCGTGCGGCCGTGGCGGTCGAGCGCTTCGACCAAGCCGATGCCGAGCTTCTGTTCGCGGGCGATGCGCTCGAATTCGCGCGAGGCCGGCATCTGGCCGGTGTCGGCAACCGCATTGACGGCGACGGCGAGCGGCTTGCCGGTGCGCACCGCCGAGACGATCTGGTCGACGGCATAGGGAAGCTGCGATTCGATCTGCAGCCAGCGGCGCCGCAGGAAATAGCGGATCGTCGCCTTGGGCAGGAAGAAGGCGACGGGAATGGCGACGACGATGCCGACGATCGGTCCGAAGATCAGCGAGATCAGAGCAAAGACGACGATCGCGGTGATGGCATAGGCGAGGATCATCGTATAGGGCGGCACGGCATCGCGACCGAAGACCTGGGCTGCTTCGCTCGCGAGCGCGATGTCGCGTTCGGTGGCGCGCAGCAGCGGTGCCGGCCATTGCACCGGCGCGCCCCAGACGAGCAGTCCCGCCGTCACCGCGCCGAGGGCAATCGTCAGGATCTGCAGAATGCTGATGTCCATGGTTCCACCCTCAAACAAACATATCCAGGTTCTTGATCTCGCCGTCTTCGCCGAAGGCGACGAGCTCGGCGACGAAGCTCGGCAGATAGCCGGTGAAGGCATGCACCGCCTGGCCGCCGGCGCGGCCGACGAGATTGAAGATCGGCTCGACGATAATCAGACCGGTGTCCGGATCGATGCCGATCACCTCCGATATCTCGGTGACGGCGCGCCGGCCGCTTTCCAGGCGGTTCAGCTGCACGACGAGCTCGACGGCGGCGACGATCTGCTGGCGGATCGCCGTCACCGGCAGCGAGCTCTGGCCCTGCAGCACCATCACCTCCAGGCGGGTCATCATATCCTGCGGCGTGTTGGCATGCGCCGTCGTCATCGAGCCGGCATGGCCGGTGTTCATCGCCTGCAGCATGTCGATCGCTTCCGCACCGCGGCACTCGCCGACGATGATGCGGTCGGGGCGCATGCGCAACGCATTGCGCACCAGGTCGCGAATGGTGACGCTGGTTTCGCTCTCCGCCGTCTTCGGCCGCGATTGCAGGTAGACGACGTGAATGCCGTCGAGCTGCAGTTCGGACGTGTCCTCGACGGCGACGACGCGCTCGCCGACCGGAATGAATTGCGACAGGCTGTTCAGGAGCGTCGTCTTGCCGGAGCCGGTGCCGCCTGAGACGACAATGTTCTTGCGGGCGCGCACCGCCGCCTCGAGGAAGGCGCGCATCGGTTCGCTGAGTGCTCCTGCGGCCACCAGCTTGCTGATGTCGAGCCGCGACTTGCCGCCGAACTTGCGGATGGTGAGGCAGGCGCCCTTGACGGCGAGCGGCGGGATGACGGCGTTGACGCGCGAACCGTCCGGCATGCGGAAGTCGGCCATTGCCTCGCTCTCGTTGATCGAGCGGTTGGAATCGACGGCGATGCGCTCGATCACCTTCATCAGCTGACGCTCATTGGCGAAGGCGAAGGGATAACGTTCGAGCAGGCCGAATTTTTCGACATAGATCTCGTCATACCGCGTCACCATGATTTCCGAGATGACGTCGAGGTCCATCAGCTCCGAGATCGTGCCCCAGCGATACATCAGCTCCTCGATATTCGAGCGCAGGTGCATATGCGCGATCTCGTAGCGGTCGCCGGCGTTGAACAGCGCCTGCCGGGCCTGGAAGGCGGCGCCGAATTTGGTGTCGAGCTGGGCGAAGTCGGCGCGGGTGGATTCGAAGTTGAGCTTCAGTTGCAGCGCCGAGATCAGCGCCTTGCCGACGTCGAAGAGCCGGCGGTTGTCCTGCTCTTCGCGCGCGAGGCTTGCCGCATTGGACGCGCCGTCGCGCCGTCCGGTGCGGGCGATGCGTTTTGCCAGCCACCGGTAGACGGCGTTCTTGATGACGAGGATGACGAGATCCTGCGGTGCGCTGTCCAGCGCCTCCTTGATGAACAGGTCGAGCCGCTCGCGGATGCGGCTGCGCGTCTCCTCGCGGCCGAAATCGGAGGATTTCACCAGCCGGTCATATTGCGTGTCTTTTAGCAATCGCTCATGGATTTCCATCTGCAGCGCCAGCACCCGCTCCTGGTCCGGAAACTGCGTCACCGCCTCCGGCGCCGCCGCCGGCTCGACCAGTTCGATCGTGACATTCGGCACCCAGATCGACATGCCGGCCGAGACCGCCACCGGCGTGCCGGCCCGAAGCGGCTGGTCGTCGACCCGGGTCGGGTTGCGGCCATGATGCTGCACCGACCAGCCCTGGCCGGACTTGCGCAACACGAATTGCGGCGAGGAGACGTGGCTGCCGCGCAGCCGCACGATGCCGGCGCCGGCGGGAAGCGAAAGCGTGCTGCTTTCGCCGACGAAATAGGTCTCGTTCGCCGAGAGCGGGATCACTTCCCGTCCGCTGCCGTCCTCATAGGAAATCTTCAACAGCATGGCTCAATCCCCGAAACGATCACATGCGCGTCCAGTTGATGCTCGGCAGGTCTTCGACGCTATTGTCCGTCGGATTGCGCAGCACGAGGTTGAGGCTGCCATTCGCCTGGCCCATGGCGAAGATCAGCATCTCGGCTTCCGACGGCGTCACTTCGACCGTCACGTGATTATAGCTGCTATTGGCCTTGGTGACCGCACCTTCCGGCGTGGTCGCCGCCCCGACGGCAAGCACCTTGACATTTTGCAGGAAGGTGCGGGTGACGACGCGGGTGCGCGAGCTGATGCCGAGCTTGTAGTCCTGCGCCTGCTTCCGGTAGGCGTTGATGTCGTTCTCGTCGGCGCCGGGATATTGGGTGAGATAGTTCTTCAGCATCTGCTCGACCGGCGAGGGCGGCTGGGCCGGAGCCTGCGGCTGCGTGGTTGCGGCGGGCGTCTGGCCGGGTGCGGCCGGTGGCTGCCCGGGCGTTCCCGGCTGCACCGCGGCGGGCGGAGCCACCGGTTCGACCGGCTCGTCGACCGTGCCGAGAATATCGACATAGCTGCCCGGCTCGACGAAATGGCCGACGGCCTCGGCGGCATTGACGGGCAGGGTGAGCGCTCGCTTGCCGGGCGCGATCATCGTCGTCAGCCGACCGCCGTCGGTATCGTCGAAATACTGGAAGAGCAGCACCGAGCCGGCCGGAATGTCGGCCGCCGCCGTCCGGTCCTTCAGCCATTCCTGATAGGCGCTGGCGGCAGGCACGGCGAGCTTGGCGAGCGCCCCGAAGCTTTCCGGCAACATCACCGGTTCGGCGAGCATGTCCGGCGTGATCGCCTGTCCTCTCGTCACCTTCTTGTCGGGCTGGAGCCGCATGAAGGCATAGGCCACCTGCTCGTTCTTGACGCTCTCGGTCCAGAAGTAGAGCAGAACGCCGGTGATCAGCCCGACGATGACAGCGGCAATGAGCTTCCAGTTCATGGTGTTAATCCTTCGACGAAGGGTTGCCTGATTTGAATGACCTCAACGGTCCTGCCGTCAGTTTTGCTTCTGGTGTAGAGAACATTGGCTTCGACACTGCCGCGCCGGCCGTAAAGCGCGGTGACGCCGCCACGCTCTTCCGGCGGCGTTTCGATGGTGAAGCCGTCGCGGACGAGCAGGTCGGCGCGCTGATCGGACCAGCGCGCGGCGGCGAGCGTGCCCTTCGACACGACCGTGCGCGACATATGGCCTTTGTCATGGTCGCCGATATCGCTCAACACCTCGACGCCGGCCGGCGGACGCAGCGACGTCGGCAGCTTGGCGACATCGGCAGGGGCGGCGAAGGCCGGCAGCGTGGCGGCGACATTGTCGAAGCGGCTCATCAGCACTTCGGTCATCGGCGCATCGGCAGGCCGGCGGATCATGATCGAGACGCCCGGAATCGGCGCTCTCGCCGAGGGATCGTTCGGATCCTGCTCTCTCATATAGTCGAGCGCAGCCTCGCCGTCGCCGTCGAAGAAGCGCACGACAACGGCGAGATCGTCGCGGATGCGGCTCACCTTCGGGACGATCATCATGTTGGCGGCGATGACGGCGGTCAGTTCCTCCCGGTCACTGCTTTTCGGCATGGCGGGGCGGGTATTGGCGGCCAGCACCCGCAGCCACTCGTCGGTAATATCGGCAATGCTGCGATCGCTCTGGTAGGGCGTGAACTCGAGCGGCTGGCCGTTGATGACGAGATCACGCGGCGCCCGTTCCGGCGCCCCGAGGATGCCGGCCAGCATCGAATTCAGCGTCACCCGGATATCCTTGTAGATCTCGGCGCGGCCCGGTGTCGTCATCACGGCGAGGCCGACGATCAGGGCGGTGCCGAGGAAATGAGCGGAGATGCGTGATCGCTGTGCCATGTCACTTCGCCCCCGGAAAGACGCCGTCGAAGAGATCGCCGGAATCGCTGGCCACATCGCGGATCTCCCGGCGCAGCGTCGGGTCGTAGCCGCGCCGCGTGGTATCGTTGTTGTGCGAAATAAACAGCGTCGAGTCGTCGACTGTGAACGCATCCTTCCAGCGGATGCTGCGGATGGTGTCGAGATCGTCGGAATCCCTGAACTTGTAGACGCGGTCGGCGGTCGCGGTGACGAGCTGCGGCTTCTCGTCGGCAAGCTCGCCGACCATATCGCCGAAGTCGCGACCATTGCCTTTGAGGGTTTTCTGCACGTCATCCCAGATAAAGGTCCGCTGAGGATCGCCGTCGCCTTCATGCGAAGGGGTGCGCGAGCAGTTGATCGCGTCTCCCCCGGGCAGGGCCGGCAAGGCCGGGATCGGGAAAACGTTGGAGAAATCAGAGGTGCAATTCAGGCCGCTCGCCTCGGCGAAGGCGGCATTGCGCATGGCAAGCATGGTCGCGACCTTCTTGGTGGAGATCTTGTTGGCGTGAATGACGAAGATCACGATCAGCAGGATAACCGGCGCGGCGAGCACGAATTCGATCGAGGCAAGACCGCGCCGGTCGCGGTGCAGCCGCATCATGAACCCGCCGGCCGGAGCGTCACCGGCTTGCTCAGTGTGTGTTGACGGCAGCCCAGGCATTGGCTCCTCCCTGGTCGAAGACGCGCGTCAGGCCGGTGAAACTGTCAGCGGCCGGGCTTTGCTTGATGGTGCCAGAAACAGCGCCGATATCGTCGGCGAGTGTCGCCGGCGCCAGCGAGGCAAGCCAGTCCTGCGTGTAGAGATCGAAGGCCGTGTAATTATGGACCCAGCTCTGCGCGAGCGCATAAGCGGACGGCGTCTTGTCCTTGAACAGGCGAACCTGGAGCCTGGCGCGCGGCGCCCGCGAAACGATCGCCAGCGTCTGGTAGTCGGTGAGCTGGTCGCCGCCGAAGGGCGTGAAGTTGAAGGGAATGCGTCCCTTCAGCCAGTAGGGCTTCGGAAAGGAGAGAAGCGGCAGACTGACGCCGGTCACCGAGATCGCCCCGCCCCCCGGGCCGCAGACCTGGTTCCAGATCATGTCGAACTTGCGGGTGAAGTCGTTCTCGTCCTTTGTCTGCGAGTCGGAGTAGCGCGGCGGCACGTCGATCGGCAGCTGGAAGGGGTTGGTGATGCCGAAGCCGACGCCGAAGACCTTGTCGGCGATCCAGAAGCTGGCATCGAGCGCCAGTTCCTGCCACCAGCTGAGATCGCCGGCATATTGCTCGACAATCGCCTTGAACGGGACCTTGCTCAGATAGGCCGGCCCAAAGGCTTCGTAGAAGATGTAGAACTCCACCAGCTGATCGTCGATGCCGCTCTCGTGGTTGACCCAGTCGCGGATATGGCTGCCGTCGACGCCGCCTGCCGTCAAAGGACCCTTGCCGTTGGGGAAGCCGCGATTGGCGTATTCGCCGCGCATCAGGAACGGATCCTGTCCCTGGGTACCAGAGGACATGGCAAGGCACATTTCCGTATAGGCGGCGGCTGGATTGACGCCGTCGCGATCGACCGGCAGGTTGCCGCCGGCGCCTTCTCCGGCCTGACCGCAGGATTCGCAGGGCGGATGGAAGACGACGTGATCCGACTTGTTTAAACGAACCAGATGCAAGGCGTCGTTGCCGACCCGCTCGGGAAAGCTTTCGACCAGATAGTCGTTTAGATCGTTCATCGCGTCGATGATGTCGCTGGACTTATTGATCAGACCCAGCGGATCGTATTTGACCTGCGCCGCCACCGTATAGGCGATCGCCTTGGTGGCTTCGGTCGCCCGGAATCCCTGGAATGCCAGGCAAGCGCCGTAGATGATGCCGCCGACGATCGGAACCTTCTGCCAGCCGGGGCAGTAGGGCATCGGCGGCAGCGGCGGCAGGAGCGATGCCGGTCCGAAGCCTTCGGTGAAGGAATATTGAGCGAGTTTCGCCAGAATGGCGGCCGAGCGCAGGGCCAGTTCCGCGGTGGTCAGCTGATAGGCGACCGAGGTCGCCATGACCACGGTTGCCTGCGAGGAGGCGACATTGTTCATCGCCATGATGTTGAGATAACGCGCCTCCCAGTCGGCATGGACGAGTGCGGCGGCATCGGCGGTATCCTGCGTGCGCTGCTTGTCGTATATCATCTGCCCGGTGTTCAGGATCCAGACGATCATCAGCGCCAGCGCGATCGTCATGTAGAGGATGATCGGAGACAGGAAGCCGCGCTGGTCGCGGTGCAGGCGATGGATGAAGGACGGTGTCATAACAGGTTCACCTCCGCCGTCGAAATCGTGTAGTAGCGCCCGTCCTTCCGCTGGCCGCGGGCAAAGACCCAGCCGGCATATTCGAGCAGCAGGAAACGCGCTTCGACCCTGGCGGTGACGGGCACATGCGGCGAGCGGTTGATGGCGGCATAGAGCGCCATCGGGGCGCGATCGACGGTGACCGTGACGTTCTGCGGGTCGAACATGTAGCGCGCCTGGTTGCGCATGGCGCGCCAGTTCTTCGAAAGGCCCGAGGCGTCGGCAAGGCTCTTCAGCGCCTCCTCCGGCGGCTGGCAGGCGCCGACGCATTTCAGCTGGTCGTAGGGAGCGGCCGGGATCAGCGCCAGGCGGGCGGCAAGATCGGCCTTGCCCGCTGCAGCGTCGTTATCGCAGGTCTTGGGACCGATGAAGCTGTGGATGGTGATCGGCAGGGCCGGGCAGAAATAGACGCGGGCGCTGCGGGCCGCCGCATAGGCGGCATAATGAGTGAAGAGATGGTTCTTCGCCAGGATCGTGAACTGGAAAACCACGAACATGAAAAAGACGAAGATTGGCGTGACCAGCACGAAATCCATCATCGTCGTGCTGCCTGACATATCGCCATGAAGCTCCGATATCCGCCGCCGGCGGGCGGAAAGCCGCGGCAGCAGCAGCATCGAGATTAGCAACAGCATGGCGATCGCGAAGGTGCCGAGAAGCGCGCCATGATCCTGAGGGATCCAGAAGGTCCGCGAGTGCAGGATCGAACTCCAGAAAGCACCGTCGAAAGTGGGGCGTTCGAGTTCCGCGCGCATTGTCGTTACCTCACGAGGGCAAGAGGGGTGAAATCAGGCATGAACAGGCACCAGAGAAGTCCGAGAGCGGCGGCGACGCCGAAACGGACGGTATGATGGGTTTCGCGCGGCTTCAGCACCGAAGTGGCGCTTCGAATGCCGACAGGCAGAAGCAGGGCGAACAGTCCGACGGTCCGCGCCAGCGCGCCCCATTGAACCCGCCGCGCCATGGACAAAACCGCAATCATGCCGCCGATCATCAGCGATGCGAGCATCACGTCGATGGCGGACCAGAGGCCGAGAACGGCGCCGAGCGCCGCCATCAGCTTGACGTCACCGCCGCCGCAGCCTCCGGCTGCGAAGGCGATGATGAAGATCAGGCCTGAGGCAAGGAGGCCGGCAAAAGCCAGGCCGATCCCCGCCAGGCCGCCGCTGATCGCTGCCAGCATGAAGCCGGCAAGCAGGCAGGGGTAGGTGATGGCGTTCGGGATCTGACCATGGCGGTGATCGAACACCGCCGCGGTCGTGGCGCAGGCGACGGCAAGAGCCGCCGCCGCTGGCATCAGGGTCAGATCGTAGGTCATGTCCATGACACCGACCCCGCTTATTGACCCGGCTCAGGAATTCTCTCGGCGTCGGAGAGAGCCGTGTTCTTTTCGTTGAACCATTCGCCGATCTGTTTGCCGAATGCGAGCAGGAGCAGCATCAGCGGAATGACGATCAGGGCGACGGCAAGCACGATCTGGGCCATGTCGCCGCGTTCGTCCTTGTGAAGTGCAATTGCGAGAGTCTTGAGTTTTCCAAACATCTGCGTATTCCTCGTTCCATGGTTTGTTTCGGATCGAAGACCTTGGTGAAGAAGAAGCAAGCATACGCCATCGATCCGAACCAGCACGTTGCTCGTTCCAATGATTTTTTCTGCTTCTGCTTTTCTTCCCCGGTCGCCAACGCTTGTTGAGCAACATCATTAAGACCCAAGAGTGCGCCCAAGGCCAGCCCTCCGTCAAGCAAACGGAAGGCAGGGTTCCAATTGTCTTGGAGGCGTCTCCTGCAGACATGCGGTTGACGGTGGCGTTGTCAGGCTAACGGGCTGATTACGCTATAATTTTTTTGGGTGAGGCCTGTTGTGAGGCGGTTTTCGCTGATCTCGTCAGCTGCTCCATTATTGGTCAATGGTTTCAAAGTGATAGACGAGACAGAAGCCAGCGCCCATACTGCAGGCCAAGCGAGGGCGCCCCCATGGCGTTGCTTGCCGATCTGGATTAAGCTTGTCTTCAATATTGGCTATGGCCCGTCAGTCGTTCCGGAGACAAAACCATGGAAACGATGAGCAGCGTCTTGATACTTGCATTGGTCCTCATTCCACTGATGTTGTTCTTTCCAACTGCGGTCCAGATGATGGTAACGCTGTTCGGCATGAGCTCCGTTCTTGTCGGGATGCCGCTCTGATGAAAGCCGTTTCCGACGACGCTGCCGAACAGGCGACCTTCCAGGTTCTGACCCGGGCGCTGGACAAGCTCCTGGCGCCCATCCGCTTCCTGCTCGAGGATCCGAGCGTTTCCGAAATCCTGATCAACGGAACCTCCGACATCTTCGTCGAACGGCGAGGCAAGCTCGAACGCGCCGATACGCGCTTCGCCAGCCGCGAGGATCTGGAATCGGCGGCACGCAGCATCGCGCAATTCTCAGGCAAGCGCCTGACGCCGGAGGAACCGAGCGTCGAAGCCCGCCTGCCGGACGGTTCGCGCGTGCAGATGATCCAGCCGCCTGCCGCCCGCACCGGGCTCTGCATCTCCATCCGCCGCTTCCTGAGAGAACATCGCAGCATTCGCGACCTCGTCACTCAGGGCAGCCTGACGGAGGAGTCGCTGTCCTTGCTGCAGGCGGCGGTCGGGCTGCAGAAGAATGTCATCATCTCAGGCGGCACCGGCACCGGCAAGACGACGATGCTGAACGCGCTGTCTGAGGCCTTTGCGGATCATGAGCGTGTCATCGTCATCGAGGACACGTCGGAACTGCAGATCCGCAAGGAGCACGTCGTCTATCTCGAAGTCACCAAGCCCGACAGGTTCGGTCGCGGCGGCGCCAGCATTCGCGAGCTGTTCCGCTCTTCGCTCAGAATGCGGCCGGACCGCATCATCGTCGGCGAGTGCCGAGGCGGCGAAGCGCTCGATATGATCCAGGCAATGACATCGGGCCATAGCGGCAGCCTTTCGACCGTGCATGCCAATACGCCCTATGACGCGCTGCACCGCCTGGAAACCCTGGCGCTGATGTCGGATATCGACATGCCGCTGCGGCCGCTGCGCTCGCAGATCGCTTCCGCCGTCGACGTCGTCGTCCAGATCGCCCGGTTCAAGCGCACCGGGCGGCGGCGGGTCATCGAAATTTCCGAAATCAAGGGCCTCAATGATGAGGGCCAGTATATCGTCGAGAGCATCTACAAGCTCGACGGCGGCGGCCATTCCGACGCGGATGGTGAGCTGCGCTGGACAGGCGCCGTGCCGAGCTTCGCCATAGAAGCCTTTGAGGAGCTGGGAAGCAGCCAAGCGGAGCTCCCCAGCTGGATGAAGCCGGTGGCGACCGCTCACCGGCCTGAGTAAAGCGGGATCGGTCCGGCCGAGCTCGACACGATCGCGAGCGACCTCGCCGTTCATCTCCTGGCCTAACCTGCGATCTTTTGCCAAACCGAGACATGTCGATCGCTGACCTTTGTGAACGGCTCCTTTTTCCAGCCGCCCCATCGGTCTTCGAGTTTCAGGCCGGCCAGCCGCGCCATAAGGTCGAACTCCGCTGGCCAGGCATAACGAAACGGGACCGCGAACTGCCTGTAGTTTCCGTCCCGCATCCGGATGTGATGGGACGTGAAGTTCTGGCTTACCACGTCGTACTCATCGACGCCCCAATGCGTCTCGCTGCGGTCGAACGCCAGGATCGTCTCGCCGAGCGGAAGCCGCTGAAGCGGCGGGACGCCCACCTCGATCAGGAAGCGCCCGCCAGTTTCAAGATGCGCGGCCGCGTTCAAAAAGCAGGCGACCTGGGCTTCCTGCGACGTCAGATTGTTGATCGTGTTGAAAGCGAGATAAACCAGGGAAAAGCGTCGCTCGACACGGGTTGTCGCCATGTCGCCGATCACCACCGGAATGTCCGCGCCGCCCTCTTTGGCGCGAAGGCGAGACACCATCGCTTTCGAAAGCTCGATGCCTTCTACCTCCACCCCTTTCCGCGCAAGAGGCAGCGCCAGGCGCCCGGTTCCGATCGCGAATTCGAGCACCCGCCCGCCGCCTGCGACCTCGGCCAGGAGATCGACCGCCGGATCAACGACCTCCGGGGCCGAGATGCCGTCAGCATCGTCGTAGGTAGCCGCGACCTCATCGTCAAAAAAACCATCGTCATGCATCTCTTGCTTACCTCTCTGATAGCGGTCGCCTGAGGACCGGTCGTGCGATCACCTTGCCCGCCGCTTCGCGGGCAAGGCATCAATTGGTCCTAGCGATCGCGCCAGCTCGCCAATCTCGTGGCGGGCGACGCCTATGTCTTCCAGATCGCGGTCCGACAGCCACTGGAGTGCCTGTTCCGTTTCGCGCCTTTGCCACCAGCGAAGGAGGGCGGGCGCTGCAAACCGCAAAGCTGCCATCTTCGTCAGAAGGCTGGGAGCAAAACGATCCGAGATTTCAATGTGCCGGAGTTCGAATGTCATAACCTACGTCCAAGTTGTGTTGCGGTGATATCAATCTAGTGAACTGCCATCCGACGTGTTATCGGTAGTCTGTCAAATTATGTCCGTGAGACGCCATGATTGCCCGCGACAACCTGACCAATGTTCATCTGCCGGAAGACGCATTTGGAGATTATCCGCACACCGCCGTCGCCCAGGGCGGAGCAGAGCCCGCCGGGCGAACCTATTCTTTCCACGTGCACCACCGCGCCCAGCTCTTTCAGATCGTGCGCGGTTCGCTACGGCTGGAGACCGAGCGGGGCTACTTCATCGTTCCGCCTGAACGTGCCGTATTCGTGCCCTCAGGCGTCCTGCACGAAGTGACATACCTGCAGGAGACGGAGCGCAGCTACCTCTTCTTCCGGCCCGACGCGGTCGTGAACTTGCCCTCCGAGGTCTCAGTGATCGGTACGACGCCGCTCCTGCGCGAACTGATCCTGGCCTTCCTGGAAATACCGCGCGCGGACGCCGGCAGTGCGCGTGCCGAACGGCTCGTCGCCGTCATTCTCGACCAGCTTCAGACGAGTGCGGTCGCGCCGCTGTCGCTTCCCTCGCCGGCATCCGAACGCCTCCGGAGCATTGCTTCGGACATTCGCAACGAACCGGGTGCCGATTGGCCACTCGATGAACTTGTCTCGCGTGCGGCCATGTCCGCCCGTAGCTTTCAGCGCCACTTCCAATCCGAGACCGGCATGAGTTTCCGCGCCTGGCGTCAGCAGGCGAAACTCCTCAAAGCAGTGGAGTGGCTCGCCGCCGGCCGAAGCGTCGGCGATATCGCCTTCTCGCTCGGCTACTCGGGCCCCAGCGCCTTCATTGCGGTGTTCAGGACGGCCTTCGGTGTCTCTCCCGGACAATATTTCCAGGGAGCCTTTCCGGGTCATGGTGTCGGAGCTTCCGCGCGGCCGGCGCAATGACGCGTCCGCTGGCGCAAAACGGCAAAGCCAGAATCATCGCCTGAAGGCCATCGGACACTGTCTCCAAAGACGCATCGAAAACGGCTCAGGCCGTCTCCGCCGCCATGACCCGCCCGCCCGTGCCGCGGGTCATCGCTATGCCGCCCAGCAGGTTGCGAAGCTCGGCTGCGGTTCTGTTGGCGATGACGCCGAGCGCCAGGCCGCCTGATATCGCCAGCAGATGAAAGAGCGGCGCCGGCAGCACGGCGGCGGCCTCTGGCATCAGCAGTTCCGGCACGAAGCGGTGCAGCAGGTAGGTCGGAAAGGCGGAGACGGCAATCAGCGTCACCAGGCGCCCCAGCCGCACGGGCAGGGGAATGCGCGGCAGATAGAGAAGCGCCATCAGCGCGGCGAAGATCGTCAGATATTTGACCGTTGTGCCGATCCAGAGCGTTTCCCAGAAGGCGAGATAACCGAGCACGGCGGCGGCAACGGCCGTCAGGATGATCCGTTGCGCCGGTCGGCCGGTGAGCCCCGCGCACCAGCCGAAAACGCCGAGATGCAGGCCCCAGTAGATCGTGAAAATCTGCCGCTGGCCGATATCGAAGACGTGCGGCAGCGAATACCGCGCCGTAACCGCGAGCGCCAGCAGCGCCAGCGAGAAGGCGAAGGGGTGCGCCCGCGCGAGCCTGCGCACCGCAGGCACGGCGAAGACAAGGGAGAAGACGAGGAGCGTCTGCGCATAGGCTTCGATGAACCAGTAGAGATAGGGAAGCATCTCGTGACGCTCCGGCTCGGCATAGCCGAAATTGCCGGTCAGCGTGACCGAGGCCCAGGGAATGGTCTGCCAGGCGAGCCCATAGCCGGCGACGATCAGGAAATAGGGAATGAGGACATTGATGGCAGGCCGCAGCGCATGGCGGAAATTGCCGCCGAGGAAATGGCCCGATTGAAAGCGCGCCAGGCTGAAACCGACGAGGAGCAGCATCACGCCCGATCCGCCGGGAATCGGCCAGAGCATCTCGTGATGGATGACGACGAGCAGAATGGCGATCGCCCTCAGAACCAGATCGGTCGGCAGCGCCCTCAACTCTGCGCTCCGGCCGGACGCGGCGTCCCGCGGGCCGATATCAATCTCGGCGATCCGCCGCTGCTCCCAGCCTTCCGGCAGCTCGACGCCAAGCCGGTCGAGCGCCATCGTCAATTGCAGGAAGCGCAGCGAATCGCCGCCGAGCGAGACGAAGCTGTCGTTGCGGCTGACCGTGTGGGGGTAGAACACCCCCGCATAGGCATCGAGCACGCTGAGCACGGCCGCACGGCTCGTCTCGCGCGCCGCCAGCATCTCAGCGCTCAGGGCCGCATAGTCGATCTTGCCGGAGGCAAGCCTCGGCAGCGCGCTTCGCGCCCTGACGCTAACCAGGTTCGCCGGAACATGGCTCGCCTCGACCAGCACCTGGAGCGCCCGGTCGGCCTCACGTGCATCGCTCACATAGGCCTGCAGACCGTGATCGTCGCCGACGACGGCAGCGGCAACCCCCGCTTCGGCCAGCACCTGCTCCATGATGTCGAAGCCGATGCGCAGCCCCGCAACCTTGGCAAAACGGCTCTTGCGCCCGACGATCCGGTAGAAACCGTCCTCGTCGCGCATGGCGATGTCGCCGGTCATCAATGCCGCGACCTCGGCCCCCCGCTGAAGATCGGCGCGATCGGCGCCATAGCCCATCATCACGTTGGGGCCGGCATAGACGAGTTCTCCGGCAACACCGGACCGGTCGAGCGGACGCCCGTCATCGCCAACGAGGCTGAGGCTGCCGCCGGGAATGGCGATGCCGATCCGCTCTTCATGATCGCCCAGGCTCTCCGGCGGCACGAAGGAGATGCGGGCGGCGGCCTCGGTCTGGCCGTACATGACGAAGAAGCGGCCGCTATTGGCGCGCATATGATCACGGTAGAGGCGGATGAGTTCGGGCGCCAGCCGGCCGCCCGCCACCGTCATGAAGCGCAGCGCCTTCAGCGCGTTCGTCCGGAAACCGGTCTTTTCCATCAGCTCATAGGAATAGGGCACGCCCGAAAGATTGGTGCAGCCGCTTTCGCCGAGCAGCCTTGCGAAATCCTCGCTGACCACGGAGACTCCCGGCATGAAGATGCTGCCGCCGGCAACCAGATGCGAATGGAGGACGGAGAGACCGTAGGAATAGTGAAGCGGCAGGACGAGCGCGGTTCTATCGGCAGGGGAGAGCTCGAGATAGGAAGCGATCGAGCGGGCATTGGCGTCAAGATTGGCATGGGAGAGGCGAACGGCCTTCGCCAGCCCCGAACTGCCCGATGTCATCAGCAGCAGAGCGAGATCCGGATGCAGCGGCGCAGCACTTTGCCCGAGCCGGCTTTCCTCCACGAGCCGCCAGCGGCCATCGGCCGGGCGGTAGGTGAAGTCGGGCTGAAAGGCCGCCAGAAACTCTCGCCACATCCTGTCGTCGCAGGGCGACAACATCGCCACCGCATGGCCGGCGGACAAGGCGCCGAGATAGGCGACGATCGCATGTTCCGAGATCTCGGCCGCGATCGCCACGAGCCGCTTTTCCCCGCCTCCCAGCCGCTCGGCAAAGCGCCGCGTCCGGGTGTTGAGGTCGGCGTAGGAGAGCGTCCGCCCGTCGGCAAAGACAAGGGCAGGGCGATCATCGGCGCGAGCGATTTCGGAAAACAGGTTGGCGGGGATCATGCTGACGCTTCGGATTGGCAGAAAACTGGCCGAAGCGCGTATAATCCTTGACTATAGCAGTCAACTAATTTCCAGGTGCATATCTGCGCCGCGCCAACTGCTGCGGTCCTCGCACGCGCTGGGGAGCGGTGTCGTCACCACCGCGGCGGCCGTTTCACCGCGGCGGGAGACCCAGCCTTGCAGCATCGGATGGCTTGCGCGCCGATACAGTTGCAGCCGATGTCCGATCACCAGCGGCGATGGCGCGTGTTGACGTTTCCGTAATCACGGCAAGCGCCTTTGCTTGCCGGGCGGCTCTTTTCTCATAGGATTTCTGCGCCATCTCTTGCCGGGGCAACCAGACAGGGTGCTTTATGGACGAGACAATCGAACAGCTTCTCCATCTTTCCGCACAGACGGAAACGCTGATGGCGGTCTATGATGGCGATGACCGGCTGCGCTATGCCAACACCGCTTTCCGCTCCGCCTATTTCATCGAGCCGGCGGAAACGCCGCTCTGGCCGGATCTGATGCGGCGCAATTTCGAGCTCGGCCGCGGCACCGTCATCCGCACCGACAATTTCGAGGAATGGCTGCGCTCCACCCAGTCGCGCCGCGGCAAGATCGGCTATCGCGCCTTCGAGACGGATCTTGCCGACGGCCGCTGGCTATGGATGACCGAGGCGGTGCAGAGTAACGGCTGGATGCTCTGCATCGCCAGCGACATCACCCGTCTCAAGGTCCATGGCCGCACTGTCCGGCAGGATCGCGACCAGGCGATCAAGGCCTCCTACACCGACGAACTGACCGGCGTCGCCAACCGCCGCTTCGTCATGGCGCGCGTCGAAGACATGCTTGAAGCCGCCCGGCATGGCAGCAGCGGCTGCCTCGCCGTCTTCGACATCGACAATTTCAAACGCATCAACGACCGGCTCGGCCACCACGCCGGCGATCTGGTGCTGCGCGATTTCGCCCACCGCATCCACCAGAATGTCCGCCGCAACGATTGCTTCGGCCGGGTCGGCGGCGAAGAATTCCTCCTCGTCATGCCGGCCACCGGCCCGGAAGACGCGCTTGCCATGGTCGAGCGCATGCTGACGGTGATCCGCTTCTCCAGGCCGCTGCCGGACTCGCCCGACTTCAGCTACACCTGTTCCGCCGGCATCGCCGCGTGTGTGCCGACGGACAGTGCATCCGAGCTTTACCGGCGGGCCGACCAGGCGTTGTATGATGCGAAGATGAGCGGCCGGGATAGGGTAAGGGCGGCGTAGGATACGATGTCCGAGGTCCCGCCGAGCGGGTCTGGCCGGTGCGCATTCCCGATGTCGCTCTTGAATTGGTCGGGCGTCCTCTGCTAGGCGTCATCCTGGCTTGAAGGCCGGACAAGATCCAGCGGGGACCGAGGGAAGTGGCGCCAAAGGCAGTGACGCTGATAGACGTTGCGCGCGCCGCGAACGTGTCGCGCGCGACCGCCGCCCGCGCATTGAACGGTTACGGCTATGTCGGCGGAGACGCGGCAGAGCGTGTGCTGGCGGCGGCCGATCGGCTCGGCTATCGCAGCAATCGCGTGGCGCAGGCCCTGCGGCGAGGGCAATTGCCGCTCATCGGCTTCATGCCGGGCGATATCCAGAATCCGTTTTTTGCCCGGATCGCCCATGATGTCGATGTCGATCTGCGCGCCTTTCGCCACAACCTGCTGATCGCCAGCAGCGAGGAGGATCCGGAGCAGGAGGTGGAACTGCTCGAAAGCCTGAGGTCCCTCAATGTGCGCGGCTTCATCGTCGCGCCGACCTCGGCCGACAACAAGGAGCACCTGGTCGGGCTGGTGCGTGAGGGAACGCCGCTCGTCCTCATCGACCGCGCTTTGCCGCATCTTGCCTGTGACAGCGTCACCGTCGACAATGAGGGCGGCGCCCGCGAGGCCGTCAGCTATCTGATCGCCAACGGCCATCGCCGCATCGGCCTCATTCAGGACGATTCCCGCATCACGACCGCCCGCGGCCGTCTCGCCGGCTATATCCAGGCGCTGCAGAGCCATGGCATCGAGGTGGACGAATCACTGATCATCGTATCACGATCGACGGTGGAATATGCGATCGATGCCACCATCCGGCTGTTCAGCCGGCCGTCGCGCCCGACAGCGGTCTTCACCGTCGACAGCCTCATGACCCAGGGGGCGCTTCTCGGGCTGCGCTCGATGGGCCTTGCCGTGCCGCATGCCGTTTCCCTGGTCGGCTTCGACGACTTCAACCTCGCCACTTTCACCGACCCGCAGATCACCGTCGTGGCGCAGCCGATCGCGCAGATCGGCCCGCTCGCGGTGAAGCTGCTGATACAGCGGATCAACGGCAGTCGGGAGCCGCCGCACAGGGAGCAGTTCCCGACGCGCCTGGTCGTGCGCGGCTCCGTCTCCCGGCCGTCCCGCACGCCGGGACGCTGATCTGCCCGCGCCTCTCCTGGCTTGTCCGCGACAGGCTCTTTCCAGCATCAGATGAAATTTCTGCAAAAATTGGCTTGCCATGCCGGCCGGACCATGCATTAATTCGCGTGTGAGATCGATCTCTCATCACTCCCGAGGAGCGGCCGGTCTTTCCTTTGATCTTCGTGTGAGACCGATATCACATTTGAATTGGCGACTGCATGCTGCGCGCCGCAGTCCGCCGCCTGAAGTGGGGGACGTGTGCGTGCTTACTACTGACAGACAAGGGACCCGAATGTTGAACTTTGACCAAGCCCGCTTCCTGAAGATCCAGACGGGCGCCGTTGCGATTGCAGACTGGATCCGCCCGCTGATGCGCGAACTGCTCGATGCCGGGATCGAGCGGCTTTACTTCATGGGCACCGGCGGCGTGCAGCTCCTGACCTTTCCTGCGATCGAGCTCGCCGCCCGCCATACGACCTTTCCGGTCTCGGCCTGCTTCCCGGCCCAGGTGATCCTCGATCCGCCGGCCGGCCTCAACGAAAAGGCGCTGGTGGTGATGCCGTCATTGTCGGGCACCACCAAGGAGAGCGTCGCGCTTCTGCCTTTCCTCAAGGAACGCGGCGTGCGCTTGTTGACGCTCACCGGCCATGCCGACACGCCCCTCGCGCAGCAGGCCGATCACACCTATACCAACTTCGCCGAAGACGACACGTCGTCGGAGTCCTTCTACCTGCAGACTATGATCATCGTCCTGGCGCTCCTGGCCGAAACAGGCAGGATCGCGAATTTCGACGCAATCGTTTCCGAGCTGAAAAGGCTGCCCGGGCTGCTCGCAGAGGCCAAGGCCGCCTATGAAGACGAGGCGGCGAAACTCGCCCAGTCCATCAAGGACGAGTCATACCATATCTTCACCGGCGCCGGCTCGGTCTGGCCGGAGGCGCATTATTACGGAATGTGCATCCTGGAAGAAATGCAGTGGATCCGCACGCGGCCCGTTCATGCCGCCGATTTCTTCCACGGCACGCTGGAACTGGTCGAGCCGGGCGTCAGCGTGTTCCTGTTCAAGGGCGAGGATGCGCTGCGGCCGCTCGGCGAGCGGGTCGAGCGCTTCGTCCATCGCTACACGGACAAGGTCTGGATCCTCGATTCCGCATCGGTCGCCCTTCCCGGCATTTCGCCGCAGGTCCGCAGTCTGATCTCGCCGGTCGTCCTCGCCACCCTGCTGGAGCGGCTGAGCGCCCATCTCGAGGTGCTGCGCCAGCACCCGCTGACCACTCGCCGCTACTACAAGCGGGTCGAGTACTGATGCCTTGCGGCGAGCCTCTTCGCCCGTCAGCGGCGAAAGTGGCTCGCCGCTTCGCACCGGCGGGTGGCGGAAGGACGCCGCGATCTACCGCACGATCAACAAGCAAAAGGGGAATGAAACATGCAACGGTCCATCCACTCCACTGCTGCGATAATTGCGGCAGTATCGGTCATCTCGATTTCCTGGGGAGCCTTCCCGGCGACAGCCTCTGCGGCCGGCGATGCGCCGGTTGCCGATCCGGCCGCCAAGGTCGACTACAGCGGCAAGCTGACGATCCTGACCAAGTTCGGCCTGCAGCTGCTTTCCCCCTATTTCGTCAATGTCGCCAAGGCCTATGAGGCGCAGCATCCCGGCGTGAAGATAGAGCTCATCCAGGAGAACGACGACAGCATCAAGGGAAAGACCAAGACGCTGGTCGCCTCGAACTCGCTGCCGGACATTTATTTCTCCTGGACGGGGACCTGGGGCGAGAACTTCATCCGCGGCAATCGCGCCGTCGATTTGTCCAAGGTCATTGGGCCGGAGACCGAATGGGGCAAGGCGCTGAGCCCGGCGGCCGTGAAGGCCTTTTCGTATAACGGCAAATATTTCGGTGTGCCGCTTTACCTCGATGCGAAATTCATGGGCTACAACAAGGAGATGTTCGCCGATCTCGGCATCGAGCCGCCGAAGGATTTCGACGCGCTGTTGAAGGCCTGCGATGCGCTGAAGGGTTCGGGCGTCGTTCCGATCGCGATCGGCAACAAGGAATCCTGGCCGCTCGTCCATTATCTCGGGCAGTTGCTGGCCTATAACGTGCCGACCGAGACGCTGGAGCACGATTTCAACCCGAAGACGGCGACGTTCGATCATCCCGGCTATGTCGCGGCGCTCGGGCAGTACCACTCGCTTCAGGAGCGCTGCGCCGGCGGCGCCCAGGTCAACGGCCTCTCCTACCAGACCGCACTCCAGTCGATGAGCGACAAGAAGGCGGCCATGTACTACCAGGAGATCATCGAATTCGATCAGGCCGCGACCAAGGAAACCGCCCTGAAGCCGGAGGAGTTCGGCTTTTTCAAGCTGCCGGCTCCGAGTGATGGCAAGGGCTCGGCCACCGCGCTCGAAGGCGCGCCCGAGGGTTACATGGTCAATGCCAAGGCGAAGAACGTTCCCCTGGCGATCGACTTCCTGAAGTTCCTCACCACCCAGGAAAACGGCAGGACGCTGTCGGCGCCGCCCTATGGCCAGCCGAGCGCCGTGATCGGCGGCGCGGACAAGAGCAGGATCAATCCCAATGTCGCCGAAGGCATGGAGGAGATCGCCAAGGCAAGCTATCTCATGCCGTGGCTCGACACGGTCAACCATCCGCGTGTCGCCGCTGCCTGGCTTTCCGGTCTGCAGGCCTTCGCCGGCGGCTCCATGTCGGCGGAAGATCTTCTCGCTTCCGTTCGCAAAGCCGCCGCGGCTGCCGCCGGGCAATGACGATGGCGAGCGTAACGGCAACCCCGACAACGAACGGTGCCGCCCTCAGCGGCGCCGTCTCCAACCGCAGGAGATGGCTGCGGCACGGCCTGCTGCAGCAGCTGGCGGCGTTGCGCTGGGGCATCGTGGCGCTGATCATCGTCGGCTGGTTCGTCTATTATCCGATCGTCGACAACCTGTTTGTCAGCACGACCACCCAGGACATCTTCACCGGCGAGGTCGCTTACGTCGGGCTCGACAATTACCGCCGGCTGCTCGACGATCCGGTCGTCTGGCGGGCGCTGACCAATAACGGCCTCTATGCCGTGCTCTCCGTCCTCTTTCAGGTCTTCGCCGCCTTCGTGCTTGCCGCCATCATCGAGGGGCTCAGGAGCCGCGCCTGGCGGAATTTCTGGCGGGCCGTCTATTTCATTCCCTCGGCAATCTCCACCACGGTCACCGGCCTGCTCTTCTATTTCATCTACCAGCCCGATATCGGCCTTCTCGACGCCCTGCTGCATCTGCTCGGGCTGCAGAACCTGTCTTATACCTGGCTGGGTGACGAGCGCACGGCGATTTACGCGATCATCGCGATGAGCCAGTGGCAGGGCTTCGGCTATTCCACGCTGCTCTTCACCATCGCCATCCAGAAGATCCCGCGCGAACTCTACGATGCCGCCACGGTCGATGGGGCCGGGCCGCTCCGCCAGCTTTTCTGCATCACCTTTCCGCTCACCCGCGAAATGACCGGCATGATGATCATCGTCACCATTGCCGGCGCCTTCCAGGTTTTCAACGAAGTCATGGTGATGACCGGCGGCGGGCCGAACAATTCGAGCCAGGTGCTGGGGACGTGGCTCTACGAGCAGGGCTTCAATCAGAACGATATGGGCTATGCGGCCGCAATCGGCGTGGTCATCTTCCTCGCCACCCTGACGACAGGCCTGCTCCAGCTCTGGTACACCAAGAGGCGGAGAGTGGAGGCATGAGCGCGGTGGTCATTCCTGCGGGCGCGTCGCTGCGCAACCCCTGGCTGGTCATCGGCAAGGGCGTCCTGATGGCGCTCTTGGTGGCGGCGGGCATTCTCGTCGTCTACCCGCTGGTCTGGATGGCGCTCGGCGGCTTCAAGTCGAACAGCCAGATCTTCAGCGATCCCTTCGCGCTTCCCGACCGCTGGTCCTTCGACAATTACGTCGCGGCCTGGAACCAGGGTGTGCGCAATTTCCTGTTCTCGAGCCTGCTGGTGACCGTCGTTTCCACAATCACCACGGTCTTCATCAGTGCCTGGACCGCCTATGGCCTGACCCGCACTCAGATGTTCGGCAAGCCTGTCATCATCGGCTTCGTGCTCGGCGGCATGATGCTCAGCCCGACCGTCGCGCTGGTGCCGCTCGTGCAGATGATGCAGAGCCTTGGCCTCTACAATACGCATTGGGCGCTGATCATCCTTTACACGGCCTTCCGCGTGCCCTTCACCACCTTCCTGATCCGCGCCTATATGCTCGATTTGCCGCGCGATCTGGACGAGGCGGCCATGATCGATGGCGCCAGCCACGGGCAGATCTTCCGCAAGATCATGCTGCCGCTCTGCCGGTCGATCATCGTCTCCAGCATCATCCTGCACATCCTGTTTGCCTGGAACGAATATATCTTCGCGATGATCTTCACCAACCAGATCGACGTGCAGACCCTGCCGGTCGGCCTGACCTCGCTGATGGCCAAGCATGGCACCAATTTCGCCGAGGTCTTCGCCGCCATGACCATCTCGGCGCTGCCGATCGTCGTCATCTTCTTCTTCACCCAGCGTTATTTCATCCGCGGCCTCACCGAAGGCATCGGCAAGTGATTTCATGAGGAAACCGGAAGTGCCAAAACTCTCGGCCAGGCAGCTGATCGGCGCCAATTTCAGCTTTCAGCGCTATCCCTTCGAAAAGGTCGCGGAAATCATCCGCGGCTTCGGCTTCGCCGAAATCGAACTTCGGGGGATCGCGCCTTATCTCCAGCAGACAGGGGAGGTCGCGTGATGGCGGCGATGCGGCTGATTGCAGTTGGCGACAACTGCCTGGACGTCTACCTCAGCAAGAACAGCATGGCTGTCGGCGGCAATGCGCTTAATGTGGCGGCGCAGTGGCATCGGCAAGGCTGCGATGCCCGCTATTTCGGCGTGGTCGGCAAGGATGCCGAGGGCGACTTGATCGCCAAGGCGATCGAAGCCGTCGGTCTGCCTGGGGCGGACCTGGAGCGGCGCGACGGCGCCACTGCCGTCACCCTGCTCCTGGAGCACAATGGCGACCGCAGGTTCCTGCTTGAGGATCTTGGGGTCGGGCGCAATTACGTTCCGTCTCCGGAGCGCTATGCAGCGCTGCGCCGGGCCGATTGGGTTCACCTCGGCACCAATTCCAGCGCCGAGCTCATCGAGCGGCTGATTGAGGACCGTATTCGCTTCAGCATCGACGTCTCGACGGCGCACCAGTCACTGGATCTCAAGGGCGTGCCGCTGGTCTTCGCATCCGGGCCGGATGAGCCGCACGTGCCGGTCGAGCCGGTCATCGGAGCCTTGAAGGATCGTGGCGCCGCGAGGATCGTCCTGACCTGCGGCCCGCGTGGCGCCTCCTTCGACGACGGTGCGGAGCTCGTCCATGTGCCGGCGCGACCAGTCGATGTCGTCGATACCTGCGGCGCCGGCGACAGTTTCATCGCCACCTTTATTGTCGCGCATCTTCTGAAAGGCATGGATGCCGCGGCGGCCATGCGCCTCGCAACCGATGCGGCCGCCGGGACCTGCCTGCACGAAGGGGGTTTCCCGCAGAGGCTCGCTGCCATTCCGCCATGGCTCCCGCAGAAATATGCCGCCGAAATGTCTGCCGCGGAGGGCTGACATCATGCGCTACACCTTGAGACCGCCGGTCCTGGCGCACGGCGCGGACCGCTCCTTCTGGCTCCAGGACGCCGGTGCCGCCCCCGTCACCACGCCGCTCGAGGGCGATCAGGTCGCCGATGTTGCCATTGTGGGCGGCGGCTATACGGGCCTATGGACGGCGCTGCGGCTGAAGGAGCAGGATCCCGGGCTCAAGATCGTCCTGCTCGAAGCGGATTACTGCGGGGCAGGGGCATCCGGTCGGAATGGCGGCCAGGTCCACTCCTGGTTTGCCGAGATTGATCTTCTCGCCGAGGTGGTGGGAGAGACGGAGGCGCTTTCGCTCTGCCGGGCGACTGCCGATGCAATCGACGAGCTGGAGGCCCTGCAGGCAAGCGGCGCGATCGACATGAATCTCAGGCTGGATGGATGGCTGTGGACGGCAAGCGCCAGGGCCCAGGAAGGCGCATGGCGGAAGGCGGTTGATATGGCGGAGGCCCAGGGCGAAGCGCGCTTCACCCGGCTCGATGCCGGCGAGATTGCCCGCCGCACCGGCTCCCGCGCCTCCTATCTGGGCATTGCCGAAATGCGGGCAGGAACGGTGCAGCCGGCAAAGCTCGCCGCGGGCCTGCGCCGGCTCGCTCTCGCGCGCCATGTGATCATCCACGAAAAGACGCCCGTGACCGCGATCGAGCCGGGCGCCGTCGCCACCCTGCACACGCCGCAGGGCCGCCTTCGCGCTGGCCGCGTCGTGCTGGCGGCGAATGCCTGGCTTGCATCCATTCCCGAGCTCCTGCGCTACATCTATGTGGTCGAAAGCCAGATCGTCGCCACGGAACCTGTGCCGGATCTGCTTCAGCGCCTGGGGTGGATGGGCGGCGAATCGATCTGTGACGCGCAGGCGCATGTGCTCTATTACCAGCGCACGCCGGAGGGGCGGGTGATCTTCGGCCGCGGCAGCGGCAAGATCGCCTACGCCGATCGGATCGGTCCCTCCTTCAATCGCGGTACGGAAAAGGGCGCTGACAACAGGCGCGAGCTGGACCGGGTCTATCCCGAACTGGGAACAGTGAAGATCGAGCACGACTGGTCGGGCCCGATCGACTGCACCGCAGATCACCTGCCGATCTTCGGCCATCTCACCGGCCAGCCCAATATCTTCTTCGGCATCGGCTTCAACGGCACCGGGATCGCCCAGACGCCCGTGGCGGGCCGCATCCTCGCAAGTCTGGTGCTCGGCCGGGATGATCAATGGAGCCGCAGCCGCCTTGTCGGACTTGAAAAGCGCAAGCCGCTGCCGCCGGAGCCGATCCGCTATCTCGGCGCCAGGCTCGTCCGCAAGGCGATCCGCCTGCGCAACGATGCCGAGATTGAGAACCGGCAGGTCAACCCGATTGTACGCTACATCTCCGAATTGAAGCCCGGCCGCTGACGTGTGGTGTTGCGACTGCCATGAGGCGGCGGCCGAAAAGGAGCCAAAGAGACGCGTCGCCGGCGTGGCGGCCGTGAAGATCGTCGCAACGGTTCGTTCTTTCGGAAGCTGCCTTCAGGCTAGGTGGCAGTAGTGACCACCGTATCGACCAGCGCGCCTGCTAGTGGCTGCCTTTGCACGATAGAGAACTTAAGAAGAACAACGAATAAAAATTGTGCAGGGGTGCAAACGGATCTTGTGAATACGTCCCGAGAGACGCATCCATGCTTCACTTTGATGTGGGGGCCGTCCTACAAACCAATATCGAGGCGTGGCAGCCCCTCTGCTCGGACGAGAAGAAACCATCAAAGACATAGCCGCCGACCCTGAACTATACCTCGCTACCGAATGCGATATGCTGCTTGCGGAAGGTATGGACGAGGCCGCTGACATTCTTAAGAGGTCGACCCCAAGGATAGATGAGACTGGGTACGACAACTGGAACGGCGGGACTGCGATATGGACGATATATTTGTTAATCGAGCCGGCGGAATACGCCCGCCTTGGAACGAAAAGAGAAGGGCTGGAGGAACAGATTTCAGCGCGGCTCAATCCGATCCTTGAACAATATACTTCCGACTGGTTTGGGGTAAAAATCGCCCCTAGGATAACCCAACAGGAAGATTGGCGTAGTCGCGAGGGAGAAGTATCAGTCACCGCCCGGCAGAACATTTTCGATGGGCTTAGGCTTGATTCAGTATTCTGGAGTGGACGACTGGACGAAGTCGAGTTTCTCCAGAGACTGTATGATCTTCAGAAGCTTCGCTCTTTTGACAACCGCTTCAAAGATGCCGCTGGAGATATCTGGCAGCATCGCGTCAACAACAATGATTGGGATAATGATTGGGTCTACGGCGACTCGCACTTCAATCTTTTGCATGGGCCGACCGAGCTGTTTCTTCGGTTCCTATGCGAAATGGTTCACCCCGTTGTTCGGCCGGATCGGAACGAGGCCTTGGCGCTAGTTCAGCAGTTTAACGATCAATTGCGCCGAGAAGGGTGGCATTTGGTGGAGGAGGAAAAAATCGCGGGCCGTCCGCGCTTTGTCGCGATGCGCTTCCAAGGAACGAGCGCTCGTTCGGTGTCGAGAGCAAGGACAGTTGCAGACGCCCTTGACGCCGCTTGGATGCAAAAGGAGATCGAGCGCTTGGAGCAATCCGTAGAACGCGATCCTGCACTGGCTATCGGAACGGCAAAGGAACTCGTCGAGTCATGCTGCAAGAGTATCCTTGCAAAACGAGGTGTCGAGGTGTCTAAGAAGGCCGATCTCCCGGACCTTACGAAAACTTTGGCGAAGGAATTGCGGTTAGTCCCAGAAGGTATTTCGGACGAGGCAAAAGGAGCGGAGACCGTCCGGTTGATCTTGCGAAATCTGGGGTCGCTCACTCAATATCTGGCGGAGTTGCGAGGGCTATATGGCTCCGGTCATGGTAGAGACGGACAGCACAGAGGGCTTGAACCTCGTCATGCTCGCCTTGCTGTCGGTGCCGCTGTTGCATTCATAGATTTTGTCACCGAGACACACACTCGGCGCAACGAACCGACTTAAATGCAGCCGGATATCGGCAATCTGACGGTAGCAGTCGCGAATGGCGACCATCGAGAACCGGTCATGTGTCTGCTTTCGTTTACACAGCCCGAAAGCCGACAGTCCGCAAGCAGCGCGAGATTAGACATTGCATCAAGACAAGCTGATGTCAGCTACTGCGAACTACACCACCTCATCAAACTTCGCCGCCAACACCGCATCCTTCAGCGCCCGCGAATACGCATGCTGCGGATCATCCAGCACCGCCCGCGCCCGCCCGCGTTCCACGATCTCACCCTTGCGCATGATGATAATATTGTCGCTGACGTAATAGGCCGTCGCCAGATCATGCGTGATGTAGATAATCGAAAGGCCAAGCTCGTTCTTCAGCCGGCCGAACAGGTTGACGATCGCCATGCGCAGCGACGCGTCGACCATCGAGACCGGTTCGTCTGCCACCAGCAGGCGCGGCTCGGGGATCAGCGCGCGGGCGATGGCGACGCGCTGGAGCTGACCGCCGGAGAGTTCGTGGGGGAAGCGGCCCTTCACCTCTTCCAGCGTCAGGCCGACATGGTGGAGGGCGGCGTCGGCCATCTTCTCCACCTCCCGCCGGTCCGGCCGGCTGCCGGAGGCGGAGAAGTTGCGGGCGGTCTCGAAGAGGTAGCGGTCCACCCGCTTCAGCGGGTTGAAGGCTTCGAAGGGGTTTTGCAGCACCGGCTGCACCTCCTTCATGAAGGCGGTGCGTTCGGCCCGGCTGTGGATGGCGACGGTCTTGCCGGCAAATTGCAGTTCGCCTTCGGTCGGTTCGGCCTGGCCGAGGATCATCGCCGCCACCGTCGATTTGCCCGAGCCGGATTCGCCGACGATCGAGAGGATCTCCGGCTCGTCGCCGATCTCGAAGCTGACGTCCTTGACGGCGGTGATCAGCCGCCGGCCGAGCATGCCGCCCTGGCGGTAGATTTTCGTCACATGCGAGAGGCTAAGCAGAGTCAAACCTGATCCCCCGTAACCGCAAAACACGCCACCCGCCGCTCCGGCGCGACGGTGACCATGGGCGGAACCTTCTGTGAGCAGATCTCCATGCGCTTCGGGCAGCGCGGGTGAAAACGGCAGCCTTCCGGCGGCATGGCGAGGTTCGGCGGCCGTCCCTCCAGCGAGGGCCGGGTGGTGGGGTCGCCGATCTTCGGCAGGCTGCCGACGAGGTGCTGCGTATAGGGGTGGAGCGGCGCGCTGAAGAGCTTGGCCGTCGGCGCCTCCTCGACCAGCCTCCCGGCATAGACGATGCCGATGCGGTCGGAGACCGTCGCGTGCACCCCCATGTCATGGGTGACGAACAGGAAGGACGAGCACATCTCGCGCTGGATGTCGCGGATCATCGACAAGACGTCGCGCTGCACGATGACGTCGAGCGCCGTTGTCGGCTCGTCGGCGATGATGAATTCCGGCGTCAGGATGGTGGCAAGCGCAATGGTCATGCGCTGGCGCATGCCGCCGGAGAGTTCGTGCGGATAGGCGTCGAGCAGCTGCGGATCGAGCTTCAGCCTTTGCAGGTGGTTGGCGACCTTCTCGAAGAAGATGGATTTGCTCACCTTCATGTGGCGGAAGGCGAAATCGGTGAAGGAATGGCGGATCCGGCGCACCGGATTGAGCACATTCATCGAGCCTTGCATGATGTAGGAGAGATGCTTCCAGCGCAGCGCCACGCGCTCCTCCGGCGTCATCGCATAGAGATCCTGGGTGCCGCCGCCGAAGTGGAATTTGACGCTGCCGGAGACGACCCGCAGCGGCGGCCGGATGGCGCCGGCAATGGTCCTGATCAGCGTCGTCTTGCCGCTGCTCGATTCGCCGGCGACGCCATAGACCTCGCCGCGGCGGATCGTCAGGCTGATATCGTCGACGGCGCGCACCTCGCGATCGACGCCATAGAGGAAGGCGCGGTAATAGGCTTTCAAGTTGTCGATTTCGACCAGATTCTCCATGCTAACTTCCCATCCGGTTCAGCCGGCTGCGCGGATCATTGTATTCGTTCATCGACATGGAGAGCAGGAAGAGCGCCAGGAAGAGAATGACGATGACGGCGACGGGGGCGGCCACCCACCACCAGATGCCCGAGATCAGCGCCGAATGCGCATTGGCCCAGTAGATCATCATGCCCATGGTCGGCGTCTCGATATCGGTGAACCCAAGCACCGAAAGCGTGATCTCCATGCCGATCGACCAGATCATGTTGTTCATCGTCGTGGCGAAGACGATCGGCAGCACATAGGGCAGGTGCTCCTCGACCAGGATCTTGCGCATCGTCATGCCGGAATAGACGCTCTGGGTGGTAAACGGCCGGCTCTTCAGGCCGAGCGCCACCGAGCGGATCAGCCGCGCGTCATAGGACCAGCCGAGCGAGGCCATGATGACGATCAGCGCCACCCAGGTCATGTTGTCCTTCAGCACGAAATAGAAAAGGATCAACAGCGGAAATTGCGGGATGACCATGACGCTGTCGTTGATCGCCATCAGCACCCGGTCGACCGCGCCGCCGGCATAACCGGCCACCAGCCCGACCACCAGCGAGATGATGCGCGAGAGAAAGGCGACGCCGATGCCGAAATAGAGGGTGTTGCGAAGGCCGATCGTCAGCTGCCAGAAAACGTCCTGGCCGCGCGATGTCGTGCCCAGCCAATATTCGCCGTCCGGCGGCATATCGGGTGGCAGGAGATAGATGTCGGTCGCGCCATAGGGCGAAAAATAGGACAGGATCACCAGGCCGACAATGACGGCAAAGAGCAGCAGGCCGCAGAGAAATTCCATGTTCTGGCGGGCGAGGTCGCGGATGATGGTAAACATGGCCTATTCCACCTTGATGCGCGGATCGATCAGCGGGCTCAGCACGTCGATGATGAAGACGGCGGCGGCTACGCCGACGATCGAGAGCGCGCTGAGGCCGAGCACCAGGCTGTAGTCGCCGGCATGCACCGCTTCGATCAAGAGATTGCCGATGCCGGGATAGCCGAAGACGATTTCTGTGATGACAGTGCCGTTGAAGATCGCGCCGAGCGACATGGCAAGCCCGGTGAATTGCGGCACCATGGCGTTGCGGGCGATGTAGGAGCGCAGGATCTTTCCCTTCGGCACGCCGCCGAGCTCGGCGAAGACGACATAGTCGTCGGTGATGATGTTGGACACCAGCGCCCGCATGCCGATCAGCCAGCTGCCGGCGCCGACCAGGATCAGCGACAAGGCCGGCAGGATGGAGTGTTTGAGGATGTCGATGACCAGGGCAAAGGAGAGGTCGAGATTGGCGTTCATCTCATAGCCGCCATTGATCGGCAGCACCGGCCAGATGAAGCCGAAGACGATGAGCAGCACGAAAGCGAGAATGTAATAGGGGATGGGCAGCATGGCGATGAAGACGAGGCTGACGGCCTTCAGCACCATGTCCTTGCGGTAATAGCCGGCAAGCGCGCCGATCGCATTGCCGAGCACGAAGGTGATCAGCGTCGACACCGTCATCAGCCCGATCGTCCAGGGCAGCGACCGCAGGATGATGGTGGAGACGGGGGTCGGAAAGGCCGAGAGCGAGGGGCCGAGATCGCCGGTCGCAAGCCGCAGCCAGAAATGCAGATATTGCTGCCAGATCGAGCCCTGCATGCCGTAAAGCTCGCGCAGCGACTGGCGCATCAGCTCGATCGCATTGGGATCGGACTGACCCATCTGGGTGATGGCGCCTATGCTTTCTTCGACCGGATCGATCGGGGTCAGGTGGGTGACGAAGAAGGTGATCGTCACGCCGAGAAAGACGACGAGCAGAAACTGACCAAACCGCTTCAGCACAAAGATCAGATAGGGCGTCATAAGGCAGTGGTTCCTCTCTGCTTCCCTTCTTGAAAGGATCGACGAGCATGGCAGCCGGGGCGCATGCCCGCCGATGAGGGGGCCGGCGCGATGGCTCACGCGCCGGCGTTGGGAGGGTTATTGCGGTTGAGCCGGCTTCAGCTTGACCATCATCAGCCGCGAATTCGCCCAGTTCGGCACCGGATCCGTATAGGGGTCCTTGATGGTGGGATAGCCGGTCCAATAGGTCGTATCCATCGAGGTGAAGACGTTATAGGACATCAGCGGGATCGTCGGCATTTCGCGGGCGACCAGCTTCAGATAATCCTTGCCGAGCTCCATGCCCTTCGGATCGTCGGCGCTGATGCCGCGGATGCTCTCGATGATCTTGTCGAGCTCCGGATTGGACCAGCGCTGCCAGTTGCGAGGCGGCTGCACCTCACCCTTCTTGGCGACGAACTGCGAGTGCCAGCTGTCGAGGAAGAAGGAGAGGTCGGGATCGCCGCCCCAGGTTTCAACGCTCCAGGCGATCGCCACCTGGAAATCGCCGGGCTGCAGCGCCGTCTGCCAGAGCTTCGCGGCCGGCACGGCTTTGGCGTCGATGCCGAAGGCCGCCCATTGCTGCGCAATCAGCGTGCCGGCGCGGGTGAAGACCGAGCGTGTGTCGCCTTCCACCGTCATGCGGATCTTGAAGGGCTGTCCATCCGGGGTCAGCCACTTGCCGCCTGACTTCTTGAAGCCGGCCTTCTCCAGCAGTTCGCCGGCCGCTTTCGGGTTTGGCTTCCACCAGCCGTAGCCGAAGGCACCGCTGATCGCTTCCGGATCGGTCGGGATCTGGTCCTTGAACTTCGGCTGCTTGCGCAGGATATCGGCGATCTGTTGCCCGACCGTCGGGTCATAGGGCTTGATCTTGCTCTTGCCGGTATCGATCTCGAAATCCTTCAGCCAGTCCTGCATCGGCGCCTGATAGTCTTTCATCGTCGCCGCCGTCGGCGGCACGCCGAGTGCGGAAAGCGTCGCCGCGCCGCGATAACTCGCCATGTCGACGGCCTTGATGTCGATCAGCAGGGCCAGCGCCCAGCGCACATCGGCTTTGTCGAAGGGCGCTTCCTGGGTGTTGAAGATCACCGCCGGCAGCGTCGGATCCGGATGGGCGAAGGGGAAGCCCGGGAACCAGGTATCAACAGTCTTCGACTTCTCCTTGAGGGTGAACATGCCCTCGGGCGTGTTGTCATGGATGATATCGAGATTGTGCTCGAGCTGGGCGATCGTGCGCTTATCCGGCGGGCCGGGATCGGTATAGGTCACATATTTCGGAGCCGGCTCGCCGAAGCGGGCAAGCGAGGTGCGCTGCCAGTCGTCGCGCTTCTCCCAGGTATACCATTTGCCCTGCGGATCGTAGGCCTTCAGCTTGTAGGCGCCGAGCGAGACGGGATTGGCGAAATCGTAGCGCAGCGGATCTTCTACCTTCTCGAACACATGCTTCGGCATGATCCAGGCGCCGTTCCAGCGCACGGTGAAGATCGCATGGAAGCGCGAATTCGGCTTCTTCAGCTTGAACACCACGGTCTGGGGATCGGTCGCCTCGACGCTGGCCACCTGCACCGAGAAGGCCGCGCTCCAGACCATGCCGGGATGGTCCATCTGCGTCTTGACGGTATAGACGACGTCATCGGCGGTGAATTCCACGCCGTCGCTCCAATAGAGCCCCTTGCGCAGTTTCACGGTCATTTCGGTGAAGTCGGCATTATATTGCGGCTTGTCGGCGGCGAGCGAATTGTCCCAGGCCGCACCGCCAAGCCCCTGTTCGGGATCGATATACCAGAGCGTATCCATGGTCAGCTGCTGCAGGCCGGTCGAAACCCCGCCGCCGCCATTGACCCAGATGTTGAACCAGCCGGGATTCTTGATCGTCCCTTCCGGATTTTCGACGATGAGCGTCTCCTTGCGCGGCAAGGAGGTATAGTCTTGGGCTCCGGCCACCGCGGTCAGGCCGAGCGTGGCCAGCACGAAGCCGAATGCAAACCTCTTCCACTTTTGCATGAACTCCTCCCTTGTAAGCGACGATGCGGCGGCCTTCGAGGCACGCAGGGGCATGTCGCGGTTGTCGGTTCGCAGAAGCGGGCTTGTGAGCCTGACGCTTCGGCGAACCATCCTCCGGCCGCCTGCCTCCTCGCAGGGGGCCGATTTCTCAGCCGGGCCGATCGGCACCGGCGGCGGCTGTCACACCGACAGCCGGATGACGTTGTAGGACAGCGGTTTCAGCGCCGCCCGCACCCGTCCATCCTCGATCCTTGCCGTCTCGACCTTGGCGGGCACGACCGTCTCCGGCCGCCGCGCCGTGTTGGCGGCTTCGAGATCGCCATGGGTCATCTCCACCTGCTCGATCAGCCGAGCGCCGCCAAAACCTTCCAGCCGCACGTCGAGATCGAGCGCGCTATCCGGGTGGCGGTTGACGGCAAAGAAGGTCAGCGACCGGCCATCCTCGGAATGCACCGCCGAGACGTCGAGATAGGGAACCTCGTTCTCCTCGTCGCTGTCATAGGTCGGGCCGTCGACGACGAGCTGCAGGGCCGATCCGCGGCCATAGCGCGAGGCGTAATAGAAGGGATAATAGATCGTCTGGCGCCAGGCCGCACCACCATCCTCGGTCATGATCGGGGCGATGACGTTGACGAGTTGGGCGATGCAGGCGATGCGCACCCGGTCGGAGCGGCGGATGAAGGTGTTGAGGATGCCGCCGACCTGCAGCACGTCCTCGAAATTATAGACGTCCTCGAGCAGATGCGGCGCATCCGGCCACTCATCGCGCGCCAGGATCTCCTTGTCCTGCTGGTTGGAATGATACCAGACGTTCCATTCGTCGAAGGAAATGCCGATCGTCTTCTTCGAGCGCTTCTTCGCCTTGATGTAATCGATGACGCCGCCGATCGTGGTGATGTAGCGGTCGAGCTTGGTCGCCCGGGCGAGGTAATTCAGGGTGTTCTTTTCGCGGTTGGCGAAATACATATGCAGCGAGATGTAGTCGGCGCTGTCATAGCACTGGTCGAGAACCTCGGCCTCCCACTGCGGATAGGTCTTCATGTCGGAATTCGACGAGCCGCAGACGACGAGCTCGAGCGACTTGTCGAAGCCGCGCATGGCTTTGGCCGTCTCGTCCGCCAGCCGGCCATATTCATAGGCCGATTTGTGACCGACCTGCCAGGGGCCGTCCATCTCGTTGCCAAGGCACCAGAGTTTCACATCATGCGGATTGGACCAGCCGTGCTTGCGGCGCAGGTCCGACCAGTAGGTGCCGCCGGGATGGTTGCAATATTCGAGGAAGTTGCGGGCAGCGTCGAGGCCGCGTGATCCCAAATTGACGGCCAGCATCGGCTTGGTATTGGCCTTCTTGCACCAGTCGACGAATTCGTTGACGCCGACCTGGTTGGCCTCGCGGGTGCGCCAGGCAAGGTCGAGGCGCACCGGGCGTTCCAAGCGCGGACCGACACCGTCTTCCCAATTATAGGCCGAGACGAAATTGCCGCCGGGATAACGGCAGTAGGGCGTATCGAGTTCGCGCACCAGATCGAGCACATCGCGGCGGAAGCCGTCTTCATCGGCTGTCGGATGTCCGGGCTCATAGATGCCGCCGTAGATCGCTCTGCCGAGATGCTCGAGAAACGAGCTGTAGAGCCTGGCGTCAATGGTCGCGATGCGGAAATCGCGGTGGGCAACGACATTCGTCTTCAACGGATCCTCCCCGTTTATGTATCAGGATTTTTGTTTTCGTGCCTCTAACTTGATATCAGGAATGTCGTGATGTCAACCGAAAGGCGGATTTAATCATACTAATGCCAATCCGAAGGAAAGATATTGAAATACAATGGCTTGATTAAGTTTAGAGACCCCTGAAACACGAAATAAATGCGATTTTTAAATCAGGATATCCGATATTATGTTTTCAGACATGCAGCCGCATGGTGATGTCGCGGCCGTGATTGCCGAAGCCGCGGCCGAAAATATTGACGCCGCCTGTGTGGCCGGCATTTTCGGCGATGCCGACGCGCAGGCGGATCGACGAATGCTGGCCGAGCGCCAGATCGCTGAGCGTGATATTCGATGCGGCGATACCGTCGATGAATGTGCCGCGCGTCGAGATCCGCCAGGTTTTCATCGTCCCGTATTGCGAACCTTCGAGCTTCCACCAGGCCGGCGTGAAGGCGCCGCGCTTGTCGCCATAATCGCCGGGCGAGGTCCAGGTGCCGATCGCCATGCCGTTGACCCAGAGCGTGATGTCGGAGGGCCAGTCCGGATTGGTGCCGGGCACTTCGGATGACAGCTCCAGCGAAAATTCGATAGCGCGAATATCCTTGTTCAACACCTTGGCATTGTTGGGGAATTTATATTCGACATAACCGCGGCCGAACCACACCAGCCCGGCCTGCATGCGCTGCGGATCGAGGAAATAGTCCGGCACATCGAGCGGT
Organism: Rhizobium sp. BK049; assembly: GCF_014193135.1. Classification (NCBI taxonomy): domain Bacteria; kingdom Pseudomonadati; phylum Pseudomonadota; class Alphaproteobacteria; order Hyphomicrobiales; family Rhizobiaceae; genus Rhizobium; species Rhizobium sp. BK049. The sequence goes on along the minus strand of NZ_JACHYV010000009.1, from coordinate 151,360 downwards.
CCGATGACGCTCTCGGTCGAGCAGAGACCGCAGGGCGCATGCACATCGCAGCTCGTATAAAGCCCGACCGGCATCTCGACCTCGATGATATTGTTAGCCCGCTGCGCCGCACTTTCCTCGAAGCTGATCAGGATCTCGCTATAGACCGCCGAGCAGATCTTCTGGTTGCCCTTGCGCGCCTTGGCCAGCCGGGAATCGACCAGTCCGGCATCTTCCAGGATCTGGATGCCGGTGGCGACGGTCGATTGCGGCAGGGAAAGCGTCTGGGCGATATCGTTGATATTGAGTGGCCCCTTGGCGCAGAGCAGCTTCAATATCTCGATCCGCGCCGGCGCCGAAAGCGCCCGTATCGCCTCACTATTCTCGCCGGCGGCAATCGTTAGAAACGAGCGTTCCATCATTTCCCCATAGTTTCCGATAGAATGATGTATATCGGAAATTATGATGCATCAAGTGGAGTAGTTCGGAATGATGCGCTAAGCGAGAACAATCACGCGCCAAGGTCCGGCTGCGACAAACAGAGCGTCAGACGTCGCTGCGAACTGTGGGTCGGAAGTCAGCTTTTCTCAAGGGCCGACAGGCTGTCGCTGGAGGAGCGGGGTGCGCTTCAGGCGCAGCGCACGTTTCTCCAGGAGATGCCATGAAAGCCAGCCGAGCAACCACGCTGTCGGCAGCGAAAGGGCAAAGACGGCCCACCAGGTGCTGTACTGGCCGAGGGCATGGTTCATCACCTGCTCCACCGGCCAGCCATAGAGATAGGTCCCGTAGGAGATGTCGCCCAATCGTTCGAGAGTCGGCAGGCGAATGGAGGGCGAAGTCGCGATGTAGACAAGCGGATAGGCGAACAACATGCGGCCGTAAAGATAGCCGGGCCAGAAGACGAGGAAGAGCACGCCGAGCGCCGCGAAGACCAATGCCAGGACAATGCTGGGCTGCCGCTTTTCCATCACGAACCAGAGAAGCGAACCGCAGAAGAAATAGGGAGCGATAAAGGTGAAATCCGTCAGGAAGCGTATGTTTGGCCACGGATGATCGAAGAAAAGCTGCCATGTCACGCCCACGGCGACGGCAAGTGCCATGAGCGGGGCTCGCAGAAGCCCGATTGCCATCAATCCCGCGACGATCAGGTAGCAGAAGATTTCCTGCCCGATCGTCCAGAGAGAGCCGTTGACGGAGGTGGCGAGCCAGGAGATTGCCGGATCATAAAACTGCACATGCGGCAGGGTCATGCCAAAGTTCGGGTCGAGCAGCGAATGCAACGCCGTCTTCAGATGAAGCGATGTCAGCAAGTAGCCACTGACGCCCAACGGGCTGAACAGGGCGCCCAGGACGTAGACGCTGAGCAGGGTGCAGACGATGAACGCCGGGTATATTCTCAGCGCCCGCCGCCAGAGAAAACCACCCGCGCTGCCGAACTGCGCGCTCTGCGTGACGAGGAAGCCGCTGGTGATGAAAAACACATAGACGCCGAATAGGCCGAGGATATTGCCCTCTCCGAACAACCGCTCGAAGGGCTCGTTCGCCGAGGTCTTTTCCACGATAAGGAAGGCGTGCGAGAAGATCACCGTCGAGGCTGCGACGAGCCTGATCATGTTGAAGTTCGGGTAAAATGCCTTCTTGCCATCGCCCCCGTGCATGCGAAACCTCCGGCGCTTCCAAAGCTAACAAACCATTAAGGGGAGTTTGGAATGTTGTCACGAGCCGGTGTGAAAACGCGGCTGAGCTGAGATACTCTCCGATCCAACCCAAATGCGCCTCTGACAGGTGGCTCAGCTCGGTCCGGCGACCAGGGCGTAGGATGGCGAGGGTTCCGGCACGCGTAGTACCCGCTGTTGTCACCGGTGCAGCAGCGGCCGCAGCGCCGCCTGCGCCGCCTGCAGAAGCTTGAGATAACGCGCCTTCATATCGGCCGCCGGAACGAGGGCGGCCGGGGCGCCGATATTGATCGCCGCGATTGTTTCGCCGCGGTCGTTTTCAACGGGCACGGCAATCGAGCAGAGGCCGATCTCCAGCTCCTGATCGATGACGGCGTAGCCTTCTGCGCGCACCCGGCGGAATTCTTCGATCAGTTCGTCCGGATCGGTTTTGGTATTGGCCGTGTTCTGCTTCAGCTCGCTACTGGCCAGGATGGCGCGCGCCTCGGTCTCCGATAGGGCCGCCAGCAGCACCCGGCCCATCGAGGCGCAATAGGCGGGCAGGCGGCTGCCGGGGGTCAGATTGATCGACATGACCCTTCGTTGCGCGGCGCGAGCGATGTAGACGATCTCGGTGCCGTCGAGCACCGAGGCCGAGGCGCTCTGGCCGGACTTTTCCGAGAGAAGGTCGAGATGCGGCTGCAGGAGCGCCGGCAGCGGCGTTGCGGCGAGATAGGCATGGCCGAGCCGCAGGATCTTCGGCGTCAGCGTGAAGAACTTGCCGTCATAATCGGCATAGCCGAGCTCGGCGAGCGTCAGCAGCGAACGCCGCACCGTGGCGCGGTCGAGCCCGGTCAGCTTCGCGGCTTCCGCGATCGACAGCCGCTGCCGCGTTTCGCCGAAGGCCTCGATGACTTTCAGGCCGCGGTCAAAGCCGCTGACGAAATCCGTTTCGCGCATGGATTCGATCCTCCGCCAGCATTGTGTGCGATATACGAACAAATGTCAAATATCGCACAAAATATCTTGCGGCTGCTCCTGCGGCGGTATACTTCTGACAGCAGACGGGCTGAGGAGATCCCATGGACAAGACAATCGCGAGCACGGCTGAGGCCGTCTCCGAGATCCGCGACGGCGCGACGGTCATGATCGGCGGCTTCGGCGGCTCGGGCGCGCCGATCGAGCTGATCCATGCCTTGATCGACAAGGGTCCGAAAAACCTGACCGTGATCAACAACAATGCCGGCAACGGCCGCATCGGCATTGCCGCGATGATCGATGCCGGCCTGGTCCGGAAGATGATCTGCTCGTTTCCGCGCTCCTCGGATCCGCGCGCCTTCACCGAAAAATACCTGGCCGGCGAGATCGAGCTCGAGCTGGTGCCGCAGGGCACGCTCGCCGAGCGCATCCGGGCCGGCGGCGCCGGCATTCCGGCCTTTTATACGCCGACCGGCTACGGCACCGAACTCGCGGAAGGCAAGGTCATAGCCGAATTCGACGGCCGCCATTATGTGCAGGAGCGCTGGCTGAAAGCCGATTTCGCGATCGTCAAGGCTGCGGTCGGCGATGTCCACGGCAACCTCACCTACAACAAGGCAGGCCGCAATTTTAATCCGCTGATGTGCATGGCGGCCGCCAGGACGATCGCCCAGGTCTCGTCGATCGTGCCGGCCGGCGGCATCGATCCCGAGCATGTCGTCACCCCCGGCATCTTCGTCGACCGTCTCGTCGCCGTGCCCCATCCGCAGCAGGAAGAAGAGCTCATCCGAGCCGGAGTGGTCTACGTATGACCGTCGATATCAGGGACGACATCAAACTTTCCAATGCGCAGATCGCCTGGCGCGCCGCGCAGGACATTGCCGACGGCGCCTATGTCAATCTCGGCATCGGCTTTCCCGAAATGGTCGCCCGCTATCAGCCGCCCGGCCGTCAGGCGATCTTCCACACCGAAAACGGCATCCTCAATTTTGGCGAGCCGCCAGCCGAAGGTGAAGAGGACTGGGATCTGATCAACGCCGGCAAGAAGGCGGTGACGCTGAAGCCGGGGGCGGCCTTCTTCCACCACGCCGACAGCTTCGCCATGGTGCGCGGCGGCCATCTCGACGTCGCGATCCTCGGCGCCTATCAGGTCGCGGAGAATGGGGATCTTGCCAATTGGCGGGTCGGCAGCAAGGGCGTGCCGGCCGTCGGCGGCGCCATGGACCTGGTGCATGGCGCCAAGCAGGTCTGCGTCATCACCGAACACGTCACCAAGACAGGCGAACCGAAGCTGGTGGAGAAATGCACCTTCCCGCTGACCGGCGTCGCCTGCATCACCCGCGTCTATACGAGCTACGCCGTCATCAACATCGTCGAGGGACGCTTCGTCCTGCGCGAGAAGCTCGCAGCCATCTCGCTGGAAGAACTGCAGGCGATGACCGGCGCGCGACTGCACGTCGAGGGCCCGGTGGCCGATCTCGTCGTTCCGAAACTCTAAGGAAACAGCCATGACCGAAGCCTTCGTCTGCGACTATATCAGGACGCCGATCGGCCGCTTCGCCGGCTCACTTTCCCAAGTGCGCGCCGACGATCTCGGCGCCATTCCGCTGACGGCGCTGATGGCGCGCAACGGCGGCGTCGACTGGGAAGCGGTTGACGACGTGATCTTCGGCTGCGCCAACCAGGCGGGCGAGGACAACCGCAATGTCGCCCGCATGTCGGCGCTCTTGGCCGGCTTGCCGATCGCGGTGCCGGGCACGACGATCAACCGGCTCTGCGGCTCCGGCATGGATGCAGTGATGACGGCGGCGCGCGCCATCCGCGCCGGCGAGGCGGAACTGATGCTCGCCGGTGGCGTCGAGAGCATGTCGCGCGCGCCCTTCGTCATGCCGAAGGCCGAGACGGCCTTTTCGCGGGCCGCCGAAATTCACGACACGACGATCGGCTGGCGCTTCGTCAACCCGCTGATGAAGAAGCAGTATGGCGTCGATTCCATGCCGGAGACGGGCGAGAACGTCGCCGCCGACTATCATGTCAGCCGCGCCGATCAGGACGCCTTCGCGCTGCGCAGCCAGGCGAAGGCGGCGGCAGCCCAGGCGAGCGGACGGTTGGCCAAGGAGATCGTCCCGGTCACCATTCCCCAGCGCAAGGGTGAGTCCATCGTCGTCGAGAAGGACGAGCATCCGCGCGCGACGACGATCGAGGCTCTGGCGAAGCTCGCCACCCCTTTCAAGAAGGAAGGAGGCACGGTGACGGCGGGCAATGCTTCAGGCGTCAATGACGGGGCGGCGGCGCTGATCGTCGCTTCAGAAGCCGCGGCGCGAAAATACGGCTTGACGCCGATCGCCCGCATCCTCGGAGGTGCTGCCGCCGCGGTTCCGCCGCGGGTCATGGGCATCGGGCCGATCCCGGCCTCACGCAAGCTGATGGCGCGGCTCGGCATGATACAGGACCAGTTCGACGTGATCGAGCTCAACGAGGCCTTCGCCAGCCAGGGGCTGGCGGTGCTGCGTGAACTCGGCATTGCCGATGACGACCGGCGGGTGAACCGCAATGGCGGCGCGATTGCGCTCGGCCATCCCTTGGGCATGTCGGGGGCCCGCATCACCGGCACGGCGGCGCTGGAACTTGCCGAAACCGGCGGCCGGTATTCGCTGTCGACCATGTGCATCGGTGTGGGGCAGGGGATTGCGATCGCGCTCGAAAGAGTGTGAGAACGCAGCGCCTGTTGCGCGCCATATCGGGCTTCTGTAAAAATCGGGCATGCTGATCCGACCCGCAGCCAATAACGACCGAAGCGCCATCGGGCGGATCATCGGTCCGACGATCCGCGCCGGTGAGACCTATGCGCTCGACCGCGATCTCTCCGAAGCAGACGCGCTCGCCTATTGGATGGGAGCGGACCGCGAGACCTTCGTGGCGGAAGAGGACGGCGTCATCCTCGGCACTTACTACATCAAGGCCAATCAGTCGGGCGGCGGGCGCCACGTCTGCAATTGCGGCTACATGACCGATGCCGCCGCGAGCGGCCGCGGCGTCGCCCGCCGCATGCACGAACATTCGCTCGAGCATGCCCGGTCACGGGGCTTTCGGGCCATGCAGTTCAATTTCGTCGTCAGCAGCAATCGCCGCGCGGTCGCGCTGTGGCAATCCCTCGGCTTCGAAATCGTCGGCCGGCTGCCCGGCGTCTTCCTGCATCCAACCGAGAGTTATGTTGACGCCTTGGTGATGTTCCGCACGCTCTAAACGGCCGGTGGAAAAAAGATGTGACGGCGCTGTCGAAATCGCGGTGCTTCGAACGTCTTTAATCGCAAGGCGCGGAAAGTGGCCGACCGGCTGCACGCGTCGCGATCACTCTGTCGGCATGGAGGTATGAAGCCATGAGTGTTTCCTATCGTTGGGTCATCGTCGCCGTCGGCGCCCTGATGTCGTGCGTCGCCATCGGCGCAATGTTCTCGCTGGCGATTTTCCAGGAGCCGATCGCCACCGCCACCGGCTGGTCGCATGTCGGGATCGCCAGCGCCATGACGCTGAATTTCCTCGTCATGGGTCTCGGCGGTTTCCTCTGGGGTGCGGCGAGCGACCGTTTCGGCCCTCGCATCGTCGTGCTGGTCGGGTCCGTGCTGCTCGGCCTGGCCTTGGTGCTCGCCAGCCGCGCCGTAACACTCATCGAATTCCAGCTGACCTACGGCATTCTGGTCGGACTGGCCGCCAGCGCTTTCTTCGCGCCGATGATCGCGGCGACCACCGCCTGGTTCGACGTGAACCGCGGGCTTGCCGTGTCGCTCGTCTCCGCCGGCATGGGGGTGGCGCCGATGACGATTTCGCCTTTCGCGCGCTGGCTGATCTCGGCCTATGAATGGCGCCCCGCCATGTTGATCATCGGCATTGCCACCTGGGTGCTGCTGGTGCCGGCCGCCCTGCTGGTCAGGCGCCCGCCTGCCGAAGCCGTCGATGCCGGCACCGAATTTGCCGCGGCGGGCGCCCGGCCACAGCTCTCGAAAGTCTTCCGGTCACCGCAATTCATCGTGCTTGGCCTCACCTTTTTTGCCTGCTGTGCGGCGCATTCCGGCCCGATCTTCCACATGGTGAATTATGCGACGATCTGCGGCGTCGCACCGATGGCGGCCGTCAGCATCTACAGTGTCGAAGGCCTGGCGGGCCTCGGCGGCCGGCTGCTCTATGGCAGCCTCGCCGACAGGCTCGGCGTGAAGCCGGTCCTCGTCGCCGGCCTGCTGGTGCAGGCGGGCGCATTGGCGACCTATCTGCTGGTCAGCGAGCTGACGGAGTTCTATGCGCTCGCCATCGTCTTTGGCAGCGCCTATGGCGGGGTCATGCCGCTCTATGCGGTGCTGGCGCGGGAATATTTCGGCCAGCGCATCATCGGCACCGTGCTGGGTGCGGCGACGATGCTCTCCAGCCTCGGCATGGCCTTCGGCCCGCTGATCGGCGGCTGGATCTTCGATACCTTCGCCAACTATTCCTGGCTGTTCATCGGCTCGGCCATGGTCGGGCTCGGGGCAGCGGCGATCGCGCTCGCATTTCCGCCGCTTGTCCGCCGCGAACAGGAGGCGGTCTTGGGCGTGTCTTCTTGAGGGTGGAGATCGGCGAGGTCCGCCCCTCATCCGCCTGCCGGCACCGACCGGGTCGAGCCACGGGTCTCGACCCGTCCTTCGGACCCCCGCACGCGGGGCGAAGGGACCATGTCGCAGTCTCCATTCTCCTCTGACCTCTCGCGTGGCACGTCCCCTCGCCCCGTTTACGGGGAGAGGGTTAGGGTGAGGGGCAGCCAAGCCGTCCGAACCCACTAGCCATGTCATCACCCACGAGCCAAATCTCCCGCTTTCGTGCATTGCCCTTCGCCGATTTCGGCTGATAGACTTCCCCCGTCTGTTTCATCACCTATGTCCTTGGTTTTTCGGGAGGCTTCTTGGCCATGACAGAACTTGCTCAATTGCTCGCATCCATCAGACTGCCGGATCTCGCCGGCAAGGCCGTGCTGATCACCGGCGCCTCGACCGGGATCGGCGCGGCGCTCGCCCGCGCCTTTGCGGCTCAAGGGGCCAAGGTCGGGGTGCATTACAATGCCAGCCGTGAGCCGGCCGAGAAGCTCGCAGAAGAAATCCGCGCCGCCGGCGGCACCGTGCATCTGATCCAGGGCGACGTGTCGAGGGAGGGGGAGACGGAGCGTGTCGTCGAGGAGACGGCGAAGACCTTCGGCCATCTCGACGGGCTCATCAATAATGCCGGCGGCATGCTGGGGCGTAAGCCGACTTCCGAATATACAGACGCCCATTATGCCGCGGTGATGGACCTCAATGCCCGCTCGGTGCTGGCGGCGACGCGCGCGGCCCATCCCTGGCTGAAGAAACAGGGCGGCTTCATCATCAACACCACATCGATCGCCGCCCGCAACGGCGGCGGCAATGGCGCGGTCCTCTACGCCGCCTCCAAGGGCTTCGTCTCGACCATCACGCGCGGCCATGCGAAGGAGTTCGTCGCCGACAGGATCCGCGTCAACGCGGTGGCGCCGGGTGTCATCGCCACGCCTTTCCACGAGCGTTATACCAATGATGAGCAGATGGAGCTGCAGCGCAGATCGATCCCGATGGGCTTCGTCGGCACATCTGAGGATTGCGTCGGAGCCTATCTCTTCCTCGCTTCGCCGACGCTCTCGGGCTACATCACCGGCCAGGTCATCGAGGTCAACGGCGGCCAGCTGATGCCGTAGACGCCTCGATCGGCAAACGACAGCGTCCGCTTTCCCCGGGGCTACGGAACTTTCGAACCACCTTCACGTTTCCCGCTTGGTCTTTTCATCAGGCGGGGCGCCATGAGCTTTTCATTTTCGGAACTCGACTTCCTCAAGCCGGAGCTGGGGGCGGAGTATACGGGTTCCGGCACTCATTTCGCCGTCTTCTCGGCGCATGCGGAACAGATCGAGCTCTGCCTGTTTTCCCCCGACGGAAAGGATGAGATTGCCCGGCTGCCCCTGCCCAAACGCGAGGGCGACATCTGGTCGGGCTATATCGCCGGTATCGAACCGGGCACCGTCTACGGCTATCGCGCCCATGGCCCCTATGATCCGGGCGCCGGCCATCGCTTCAATCCGAACAAGCTGCTGCTCGATCCCTATGCCAAGCAGGTGACGGGCGAGCTGCAATGGCATGATGCGCTGTTCGGCTATCGGATCGGTGAGGACGATCTGACCTTCGACGACCGCGACAGTGCGCCCTTCATGGTCAAGGGCGTCGTGCAGGATCCTGATTTCGACTGGGCGGGGGAAGAGGCGATCCGCCGGCCCTGGACCGATACCATCATCTACGAAGCGCACGTGCGCGGCCTGACGATGACGCATCCGAAAGTGCCCGACCGGCTGCGCGGGACCTTTCTCGGCATGTGCAGCGATCCGATCATCGATCATCTCGTCAAACTCGGCATTTCCGCGATCGAGCTGCTGCCGATCCAGTATTTCCTCGACGACCGCTATCTTATTGAAAAGAAGCTAAGGAACTATTGGGGCTATCAGACGCTCGGCTTCTTCGCGCCACAGGCGCGCTACCTGTCGAGTGACAAGATCACCGAGATCAAGACCATGGTGAAGAGGTTCCATGCGGCCGGGATCGAGGTCATCATGGACGTGGTCTACAATCATACGGCCGAAGGCAGCGAGAAAGGGCCGACGCTGTCCTTCCGCGGGCTCGACAATGCGAGCTATTACATCCTCTCTCCCGATGATCCCCGCCATACCTTCGATACGACGGGAACCGGCAACACGCTCAATGTCGCCAATCCGATGGTGATGCGCATGGTGCTCGACAGCCTGCGCTATTGGGTCGGCGTCATGCATATCGACGGTTTCCGTTTCGATCTTGCCAGCACACTCGGGCGACAGGATCTGGAATTCGACCGCCAGGGGCTGTTCTTCGGCGCCATTCGCCAGGATCCGATCCTTGCCGGCGTCAAGCTGATCGCCGAACCTTGGGATATCGGCGCGGGCGGCTATCAGGTCGGCGGTTTCCCGCACCCCTTCCGTGAGTGGAACGACAAGTTCCGCGACGACGTGCGCCGTTTCTGGAAGGGCGACGGCGGCATGGTTTCGGAGCTGGCGGCGCGCATCACCGGTTCGGCGCCGCAATTCAACCATTCCGATCGGGGCGCGACCTCCTCGATCAATCTTCTGTCGGCTCATGACGGCTTCACGCTGATGGATACGGTTTCCTTCGACGGCAAGCACAACGAGGCGAACGGCGAAGATAACAGGGACGGGCATTCGGATAATCATTCCGACAATATGGGCTTCGAGGGCGCCACCGATGATGCCGATATTAACGCGGCACGCGCACGCCGCCGCCGCAACATGATGGCGACGCTGATGCTTTCGCAGGGCGTGCCGATGATCCTGGCCGGCGACGAGCTCGGCAATAGCCAAGGCGGCAACAACAATGCTTATTGCCAGGACAATGAGATCGGCTGGACGAGTTGGGATGGGCTCGAGGATCCCTTCCTCGATTTCTGCAGGCAGGCGGTCGCCTTCCGCAAGGCCCATCCCGTCCTGCGCCAGGAGCGGTTCCTGACCGGTGAGACCACCGAGGACGGGCGCATCGAGATCGCCTGGTACAAGCCGGACGGTAATTTCATGGACGATGCGGCCTGGAACGACGATGGATTGCAGGTCCTCGGCGTGTACTTCTCGAAGAGCGTGCACGCACTCGATACAGAGAAGATGGATGACCTCTTCCTCGTCTTCAACGCCGGCAGTGATTGCGAAGTTCATCTGCCCATCGTGAACGGACTGAAACAGTGGTCACGGGTTCTCGACACCGGAGCTGAGACCGGTGCTTTCGATGTACACGACGAGGTCAATCCCGTCATGGTCTATACCCAGAGCGTGGCCGTCTTCGCGCCAACAGGCCAGACCCAACCGCCGGAAGGGGCGACCAAAGCCCAGCGGCGCCGGTGGTTTCAGCTCGGCCGCTGGGGCAAATAGCAGGTCGCCAACAGCATGAATGCCGAAACAATTACCGAACTTGGCCTAATCTATGTCAGCGATACCGAACCGGGCATCCGCAGGCGAAGGAAAGGCAAGGGCTTCAGCTATGTGATGCCTGACGGTACAACGCTTTCCGATGAATCACAGCGGGCACGCATCGGCGCGCTCGGACTGCCGCCAGCCTACGAGAATGTCTGGATCTGTCTCTACGAGAACGGTCATCTGCAAGCGACCGGCATCGATGCGCGCGGGCGCAAGCAATACCGCTATCACAAGGACTGGCAATCGTTCCGCAGTGCCGGGAAGTTCTACCAGCTGATCGAATTCGGTCAGGCGCTGCCGAAGATCCGCCGCACCGTACTGCGGCATCTCGATACCGGTGCCGAGGATGTCAACGGCGTTTTGGCTGCTCTGACGACACTGCTCGACGAGGCGCATCTGCGGGTCGGCAATCAGGCCTATGTCAGGGAGAACGGCACCTATGGCGCGACGACGCTCTTGAAGCGGCATCTGAAAATCGTCGACGGGCGGATCGAGCTCAAATTTCGGGCCAAGGGCGGCAAGCGCGTCCAGCGCAGTCTCAAGCATCCCAGGCTGCAGAAAATCCTGGAAGAGATTTCCGACCTTCCCGGCCGCCAACTCTTCGTCTGGAAGGATGAAAGCGGCGTGCTGAAACCGGTCGACTCCGGCCGGCTGAATGCCTATTTGGCCGAAATATCGGGCATTCCGATCTCCGCCAAGACCTTCCGCACCTGGGCCGGATCGCTGGCGGCCTTCGGGGTCGCCCGCGAAAGGATCGTCGGCGGCGGACGGCCGACGGTGAAGGAAATGTCGGAGGCTGCGGCCGAGGCGCTGCACAATACGCCGGCGATCTCGCGCTCGAGCTATATCCATCCGGCAATCATCGCGCTGGCGGGCAATGATCATCCTTTGATCGAGGGCGGCAGCGAGCCGCTGCGGGGCTTGCGGGCCGAAGAAAACAGGCTGCTTGATTTCCTCATACGCGAGACCGAGGGATCTCTTCAGCTCGCGGCGTCCAGTTCTGGATAGTGCCTGAAAATCCCTTCCTCGTTGAAGGCGAGGCGGCGAGGGGAGGCGAGATAACGGGCGATGTTCGGCCGCTTCGCCACCGCATCATGAAGGGCAAGGAGAGCGGGGTATTCGGCCTTGCTCTTCTTCATGGCCTTGGGAAAGGCATAGGTGAGGCCCTCGATCACCTGAAAAAGCGAGAGGTCGACATAGGTGACCGCATTGCCGACTATATGATCGGCGCCTTTCGGATTGCGCTTCAGAACGCGCTCGAAATAACCGAGGAATTTGGGAATGCGGTCGCGGATGAATGCGGCCGAACGGACTTTGGCTTCCTGCCTCTGGTCCTCATAATAAAGCGACACGTCGATCGGATGGTGGGTATCGTGCACTTCGGCAACGAAATCGGTGATGGTGAGCTGCAGGCCGTTGGCGACGTAGCGAAGGCTTTCGTCCTCCGGCGCAAGGCCGAGCTTCGGCCCGAGGTAAAACAGGATGTTGGCGACATGCGGGATAATGAGGTCGCCGTCCTTCAGGAAGGGCGGAGCGAAAGGAATGTGCGGCTCGCCTTCGCTCTTCATGATCTCGAGCATGGCGCCCGTTCCCCGGCCGGGCTGACGCGTGACGTCGACATAGTCGGCGCCGGCTTCCTCCAGCGCCAAGCGTACGAATTCGCCGCGGCCTTGGATGCCGTCCCAATAATAAAGCTCATATGCCATGCTCAACGCCTCGATTGACGACCGAAGTCTTTTCGCAGTTCATCCTTGGCCTTTTCAAGGGTGCCGCGCCGCTTTTTCGACAGCTGCTCGCCAGCGCGGTTGATGTAGAAGGTCAGCATCGACATGGCAGCGCGAAACGGGCTGGACTTGCGGCGATCGCTCTCCTCGGCGGAGCGCTTGATCGAGCGGGCGATCTCCTTCGGATCGTCCGATTTGAACACGCCTTCCTTGAGGTCCATCGCGTTGCTGTGTTCGGTAACGTCCTGCGACCATTTCTTCTTCGATTTGGCCATGACAAAAATCCTTGCCGGACGGACTGGCGACAAACTGGCGCCTGCCGTCCTCTTCTCGATTGGTTGGAGCATGGTGCCGCCCGAGACCGCTCACACCCTTCGGCACATGTTTAGTGGTGGCTATGGTGCTCGTTGCGCTTGCGTGTCGCGGCCGCCTTCTTGGCGGAAGCGGAGCGTTCCTCCTTCGAGCGTGCCGCGGATGCAGCGCCGCCGGCCCGGCCGCCCCTTTTGGAGGATTCGTGCGTATCCTTCTTGCCGCGGCCGGAACCGGATTTGTTGCCGCCGCCGCTTTCCTTGTTGACGGTCGCCCAGGCGCGCCGTTCGGCCTCCTGCTCAGAGACGCCGCGCTCCTCGTAGCTCTCCTCGATGTGTTCGGCCTTGCGTTTCTGCTTGTCGGTATAGTCGGATTTGTCTCCTCGCGGCACCTTCGCCTCCTGTGGTTTGCAAAGCGCTCGAGCGCGATTTGTAAGAGAATCCAACCGGTGGGGAGGGGAAAAGTTCCCTATAGGGTCATTGTCCCAGATTCCGGAACAAAAGCCGATTTTGTCGGGTTTTCGATGGGCAAGCCTACTTAAGCCCGCATGCAGCAAGGAACCGAGAACATGGAAAAACACATCGTCAAAGCCGATGGAAACGGCACGATCGACGTGAACGGCCAGGTATCGCCGGTCACCTACACGGTCAGCTTCAAGCAAGGGAAGGGACATTCCTACGAGGTCGATATCCGCCTGATGGCGCCGCGCGACTGGCTGCTGCGGAGGGGTTTCAAGAGGGATGCCGTGCTTGTCAGCCAGAGCGGCGCCCGCATTCCCGTCTATCACAATGACGGTACTCGTTACGACGGCGGCAGCCATCACGATGGCGACCATCATGACGACGGCCGCCTCGATCCTGGCGACACGATCTCGATCGAATTGACGGCGCGCGACGACAGCTGCACCAGCGAGGTCGACCTGATGCGCAAATATCCCGAGTTCGACGGTGCGGTTAGGGCGGTTCAGCTTGGGAAAGCTGGACGGCTCTCTTGACCGCCCGGTCGAGCGCAGCGCTGGTGTAGGGTTTCATCAGCAGCACCGAGCCGGAGAAGCGAGCGGCGTCGGGCGGGTCGCTGTCGCCCGTGGCGAAGACCAGGCCGACGGAAGGAAAGGCTTCCCGCGCCTTGGCGGCGAAGGCCGAGCCCGACATGCCGGGCAGGCCGACGTCGACGACGATCACGTTGATGAGCGTGTGACCAAGGATATCAATGGCCTGTTCGCCGCTGCCCGCCTCGATGACGGCGTAGCCGAGATCCTGCAGGATTTCGGCGGTATCCATCCGGATGAATGCATCGTCTTCCACGAGCAGCAGCTTCAGCTTTCCGGCCGTGCCGGGAACCTTTGGATCGGGTTGCTTTGCATTGGACACCGGCGCATTGGCCTCTGCCTGGTGGCGTTGCGGCCGGTTGGCGAGCACCTGGCGGATCTTGCGGGCGAGCTCCTCGCGCGTATAGGGCTTGGAGAGCAGCTCCAGGCCTGGATCGAGCCTGCCGCCATGAACGATTGAGTTTTCCGTATAGCCCGAGGTGTAGAGCACGGCGATGTCGGGCAGGCGCTGTCGCGCCATGCGGGCAAGCTCCGGGCTGCGCAACGGACCGGGCATGACGACATCGGTAAAGAGCAGGTCGATGTGGGCACCGCTTTCGATGACGGTGAGGGCGCTTTGCGCATCCTTCGCCTTCAGCACGTAATAGCCGAGATCCGAGAGCATCTCGACGACCGTGGCGCGAACGCCCTCGTCGTCCTCGGCGACGAGGATGGTTTCGGTCCCACCGGTTGCTGGAAGGTTGTCGGCCGCCGCGGCGCGATCCTCGCTGCGCAACGAGCGGGCGAGGTAGAGTTTGACGGTCGTACCCTCGCCGATCTCGCTGTAGATCTTCACGTGACCGCCGGACTGCTTGACGAAACCGTAAACCATGGAGAGGCCGAGACCGGTGCCCTTGCCTTCCGGTTTTGTCGAAAAGAACGGCTCGAAGGCCTGCTCCATCACCTCTTGCGTCATGCCGGAGCCGGTATCGGTGACGGCGAGCACGACATATTGGCCGGCCTTCACCTCGGGATGGGTGCGGCTGTAGGAATCATCGAGGAAGGCGTTGCCGACCTCGATCGTCAGCTTGCCGACACCACCCATTGCGTCGCGCGAGTTGATCGCGAGGTTGAGCAGGGCGTTCTCGATCTGGGCAGGATCGGCGAAGGTGTTCCAGAGGCCGCCGGAGACGATGGTCTCCACTTCGATTTCCTCGCCGAGCGCGCGACGCAGCATGTCATCCATGCCGGTGACCAGGCGGCCGATATTGACGACCTTCGGTTCCAGCGCCTGGCGGCGGCCGAAGGCGAGCAGCTGGCTTGCCAGTCGCGAGCCGCGTTCGACGGCGGCAAGCGCATTCGAAATGCGCTCTCTGGCCCGGCCATTTTCCGCCACGTCCTTGCCGAGAAGCTGCAGATTGCCCGAGATAACCTGCAGCAGATTATTGAAGTCATGGGCAACGCCGCCGGTGAGCTTGCCGATCGATTCCATCTTCTGCGATTGCCGGAGCGCTGCTTCAGCCTGTTGGCGATCCGCGATCTCGGCCGCGACCCGGACCTCGAGCATATCGTTGAGTTTGCGCAGCTGATCTTCCATGTGGCGGCGCTGGTCGATTTCGATTTTGGCGGCACGGAACAGCCGGATATTGTCGATTGCGACCGCCGATTGGCCGGCAAGGCTGACGAGGCTCGCCTCGGCGGCTTGAGAGAAGCGGCCGGGTTCGCCGTGGCCGAAAAACAAGCCGCCGATGACGCTGCCGTCGCGCGATTTCACCGGCACGGCAAGATAGCTTCTGACCGGCAAATGCCCTTTCGGCATGCCGGCATGCGGCGGATTCTGGCCGTAGCGCGGGTCGAGCAGAATGTCGTCGGAGCGCACGATGCCTTCACCGCTGAAGGTCGGCTCAAAGACCTTCGTATTGCGTGGCATCGGGAATTTCTCGAAGTTCTTCCGTTCTACGCCGGAGAGGGCATAAAGCATGTAGCTGCCGCCCTCGCCATCATCGACATTGTAGAAGAAGGCGCCGAATTCGGCGCCTGTCAGCGTCACACCCGCATCGACGACAATCTGGGTGAGGCGTTCGACATCGGGCTCGACGGTGATAGCGGCGCCCGCCTGGTTGACGACGGCAAGCGCCTCCGATTTGGCGCGCAGTTCTTCCAGCGCCAGCTTCTCGCCCCGCTTGGCCGCCACTTGGTCGGTGACGTCGAGGGTCGCGCAAAGGATGCCGGCGATGGCGCCGTCATCGTCGCGCAGCGGCGTATAGGAGAAGGTAAACCAGGTATCCTCGGTGCGGCCGTCCCGGCGCATCGGGATGAGCAGCTCCTTGAAGAGCTGCGGCCTGCCTTCAAGCGTGCTGGCGACGATCGGCGAGAACTGTTCCCAGATATCCGCCCAAACTTCGCGAAAGGGTCTTCCGAGTGCGCCAGGATGCCGGTCGGGGAAAACCGGCACGTAGGCATCGTTGTAGAGAAAGGCGAGATCCGGACCCCAGGCGACGAATTTCGGCTGGCGCGAATTCAACACCATTTCGGCGATATGCTTGAGAGACGCAGGCCAGCTTTCGGCCGGTCCGAGACCGGCGGCGTCAAAGGCCGGATGCCGCAACAATTCGCCGATTTTCCCGCCGCCTCTCGGCCAGCCGTTGCCGACGCTTCGCATTCAAAACCGCTTCCCTATCGCCACCGCGCCGGTGCGAGCGGCAGCGATTCAAAGTTCTACAGCATTTCTTGGGCGCCTGAAAAGATGCGCGGCGCCGTAAGGATTCAGCTCGTCCACCGTCAACATAGAGGCTTGCAATGGCGGGGAAAGGGTTCGGTTGAAATATGGTTGCCGCTCGGTATTCAGCGCTTTGTCATCGGGGCAAGTTCAGTGCTCGGTCTGCTGCTCGGCGACGACGCTCGCGAGCACCTCGTCGCTGCCGTTAGGGTAGATGGGAAGATCGAGCGTCACCGCCTCTTTCAACCCCTCGCGCTCGATCGTGAAGAACTTCCGGATACGTCCTTCACCGTTCTGCTCGCCGGACGGTTTTGCCTCTTTTGTCGAAACAAGACTGTGCTCGAAGCCCGCGGCGTCGGTCCCGGCGAAGGCCATCGTGCAGCTCTCGACAGCCTTCTCGCCAACCATACCCCTTCCAACGACGAGGGCTTCGAAGGGTGCCGCGCTGCCCGCCCCGGTGATCCAGCCGTCGAATGCCACGGGCTCCGAAAGAGGAAGAATGCTCAACACCATGTCGGCAGCAAGCGCCGGCCACTTGTTTCGGTGCGCGAGAGCGGTCGCGCGATCATACTGCGGTCCGCGGTCGAGGCAGCGATCGACGAAACGGTCGAACGCGGGCAGGCTATCGTCCGCAAGCGCGGTGGTGAAAGGCACGAACGCGATTGCTGCCGAAGCAAGTATACTCTGAAGTCTTCGCATCGCTTTGATCCTCATCGCGCGTTCAACCAATTCGCTATCTCGAGCACGAGGCCGGCCAGGCCGGCCGTCGCGCGCGAGACGGAGGCAAGCAATTGCGGATGCCTTCTCATCAGATAGAAGATCCCGTCCCGGAAAACCACCGCCACAAGAGCAACGGCGGATAAGGCAGGGCAACTCTCGTGGCGACGAACACCAACCCGGTGACGACAACCTAGTGGATCATCGCGAAGGTCATCACGAACAACGTAAGCGGGCATGGCACCAGGCCGGCGGCAAATTCTATTGGCAGGCCTTCACCGCTGGCCGGCAGGCAATCGCGCACTCGGCCTTGCTCCTGTCAGTTCTCCCATTCCGCTTCCGCGATCGAACTCGCCATCAGATTATCCGCGCCATTCGATTCCGCAGGCACAGTTAGGGTGACAAGTTCGCTGCGGCCGCTCAACTCCAAATCATAAAGCTTGTGAACATGCGTCGCGCTGTGAACTTGTTGGATCGCCTCGCCATCCGTCCGTTGGAAGAAGGCCTTCTCGAATTCGATGCTGTCGGTACCGAACGCGACCATGGTGCAGGCATGCACAGATTTGCCGTTCAGGGTGTGCTTGCTGATCTCCAAGATCATTTGCTGCGGCAGGCCGTTGCCAGATACAGCCCATCCCTCGACGGCTTCCAGATTAGCGAGAGGAACAAGCCCGACAAGCATCTCCGTGGGAAGCGGCAACCAGCGGTTCGTCTCGGCGATCGCGACCGTGCGCTGATAATCAGGTCCGCGCGACAAGCAGAAGCGATCGAAAAAACGAAACACGGAACCGCCGTCCTCCGCCTGCGAACCTGACGCGAGGCAGAGGAAAGCCAACTCCATGATTGCTGTGGCGCGTGCCATCTTCGTCTGATTGCGGCGTATCTGAACCGGGATTGGGTGTCCGTGTCGTCGGACTTCACTTGGCGTCCGCGAGGATCGCCGTCTTCATCTGTCCTCACAACGTATTTAGGGCACTTCGATCGACCAGCAACCAGAAAGCCTCTCCGCATCAGCCGCGCCGGTCCGAGCCGCCCCTCGCTTGTGAGATGCGCTCTTAGAAGAAGATTTCATGGATAGCCACCGCGAGCAGAATCGCGCCGGCGGCTGCCTCGATGGTCTTGGAGGTCACAGCCAACAGTCTGGGACGCGTCCTCAACAGCCTTGCGAGCTGCTCCCGGAACGCCACGGAGAGGAGCGCCACCGCGGAGAGCGTCACGCCGACGCCGATCATCATGGAGACGGCGAAAAGGATGCCCGTGACCACCACCTGATGGATCATCGCGAAGGTCATGACGAAGAGCGTCAAAGGGCAGGGGATCAGCCCGGCCATGAATCCGACGAGGATGCCTTCTCCGCTCGAATGGGTGTGGGCACGCCGGAACAGCGCGCTCCCCAGCATCCACAGACCGATCACGCCCAGCAGTCCTCGGCTGAGCGCCTGGAGGGCGGGGGCCGAACCCGTGTCAACGAAGGAGTGCGAGACCAGCGGCAAGGCAAGCAGAGCGATGAGGACGGCCATCGCAACGTGGGTGAAGGAGAGCGCCATGGACACGAAGAGGGCGCGATGCGCCTTCATCGACGAGCCTGTCAGATAGGTGGCGAGGACGGACTTGCTATGCCCCGGCGTCAGGGCATGGACTGCCCCGAAGGCAATTCCCATCGGCAGGAATGCGAGGAATGCGAGCCATCCACCTCCGCCCGCGAACGACTTTATGTGGTCCGCAAAGGCGAGGTAAATCTCCCGCTGGAATTCGACGATCTGCTGCCAGGGCATCAGGCCAGCCCTATGGTTGCGGCCGCCAGCACGATATAGCGTCCCACCTTCGCAACGGCCACCAGCAGGACGAACGTCCGGAGAGGCTCCCGAGGACACCGGCGACGACGGTGATCGGATGGCCGACTATCGGCAGCCAGCTCGCAAGCAGCGACCACTTGCCATAGCGCCGATACCATTCCTGCGCCCGCTGCAGCGCGGCGGGGGAGACGGGAAACCAGCGGCGGTCCTTGAAACGTTCGATCCAGCGCCCGAGGAACCAGTTGGCCACCGATCCAGAGACGTTGCCGAAGCTGGCGACGGTGACGAGCAGGATCGTCGAATGCCGTTCCGTGAGAATGAGGCCGACGAGGGCCGCCTCAGACTGCATCGGCAGGATGGTCGCGGCCGCGAATGCGGCGAGGAACAGTCCGCCATATGCGGCGACATCAAGCATCGGCCTATAGGTATTTCGTGATCGTCTTGAACTCGTCGATCGACTGCCGCTTGTCGAGCGGCAGGGCGCCGACCGTCTCCTCGAGGCAGTGGTCGAGATGGTCCTGGATCAGCGTCCGCTTGGCGTTCACGATCGCCTTCTCCACGGCAGAGAGCTGCTGGGCGATGTCGAGGCACGGCTTGCCCCCCTCGATCATGGCGATGACGCTGCGAAGGTGGCCTTCTGCACGCTTGAGGCGCTTGACGATTTCGGGATGGGTGGCATGCGTGTGCGGTTCGGTCATCGTGTCCATTTCCGGTCCGGAAAGCTCCATTGCCTCGCGGCCCGCCGGACGTTACGCCGCCGGAGCCGCCGTGGGAAGGTCAATGATGGTGCCCTTCCGGTTCTTCCATTCGGAACGGAAGGTCATCGACCTCGATGCCCGCCATCAGCTTCAGCACAGCGTCGAACTCGTGAGGTTCGGCGGGTGTGAGCGTGCTGATCAACGCATGATGATCCACGCACGAGGGAAGAAGCGGCAACCGTTCCACGCCGCTTTCGCGGGCGATTTCGACGACCGCCTCCAGTCCATGCGCGTGCTTCGAGATCGAAAGCCGCATGCGCTCACCCCCGGGCGTATCGATAATCTCCAGCAGTCCGGTCGCCAAACGGGAACTTACCGTGAACGGAGCCGGGGCATGGTGATGTCCGTGTCCGTGATCAGCCGCGGCAGGAACGCCGGCGAATCGAGCTGGATGGTCGCCGTGGCGAGCGCAGGCAGGTGGGCGGTCATCTCGTTCCGGAGAGCGGTGACCACCGCATTCGCCTCGGCGACCGTCTTGGACGGGTCGACGGAGATCGTGACGTCGGCATGCAGCTTGTGGCCCAGCCACCGTGCCTTCACGTCGACGACCCGGTCGATTCCATTGACGTGCTCCGCAGTGTGACGGACTTCCTCCGCCGTTCCCGGCTCCACGCCGTCGAGGC
This sequence comes from Rhizobium sp. BK049, assembly GCF_014193135.1. NCBI lineage: Bacteria > Pseudomonadati > Pseudomonadota > Alphaproteobacteria > Hyphomicrobiales > Rhizobiaceae > Rhizobium > Rhizobium sp. BK049. The sequence continues at coordinate 131,040 of NZ_JACHYV010000009.1, read as the reverse complement.
TGCGGGTGATGACGGACCGCGCCGACTGCCAAACGATGCCGAAGATCGCGATGGTGATCAGCAGGCCGATGATCGGATCGGCGAGCGGGAAGCCCATCCAGACCCCGACGGCGCCGAGCACTACCGCCAGGCTCGTGAGGCCGTCTGTGCGGGCGTGGTAGCCGTCGGCGATCAGGGCGGCGCTGTTCATCTGTCTGCCCACGCGGATGCGGAACACCGCCACGGCCTCATTGCCGATGAAGCCGATCACCCCGGCGAGGGCCACCGCCAGAAGCTGCGTGATGGGCTGCGGGTTCATAAGGCGGTCGATCGCCTCGTATCCGGCGACGATGGCGCTCAACAGGATGATCAGAACGATCACCATCCCGGCAAGGTCCTCGACCCTGCCAAGGCCATAGTTGAAAGTCCTGGTCGGCTTCCGGCGGACGAGCGTGAAGGCGATCCAGAGCGGGATGGCGGTGGCGGCGTCGCCGATGTTGTGGATGGTATCTGCCAACAGAGCGACGCTTCCCGAAGTGAAGACGACGACGAGCTGCAGCAACGCGGTGATCGCCAGGATGACGAAGGACCATTTGATCGCCCAGATACCCCGCTCCGAAGATGCGATGCTCGGATCGATGACGCCGTGCGTGTGGCCATGGCCACCCTCGTCTCCATGCGAGTGAGAATGCGAGCCGTGGTTATGGCCGTGGGCGTGATCGGAGTGGCCGAAGCCGAACCATTGCTTGACGTTGGCGAACATTGCAGACCTCCAGGGGATAGTTGCCTACCTATCCTCCTGGAGGGGATACGTCAATTTGGAACGCCCGGGGCTATTCCGCGATTAGCGGCACGCAACCGGGTGGACCCGCCAGCGCTCAATCCTTGACGGGTTCGCCAAGTGTATGCATCAGGCGGTTCGCCCAGCCAAAGATCGCAGACGATAGGACAAGGTCCAGGGATTCAAGCTCGGAAAGGCCGACGTTGGCTAGATCCTGGGCATCCGCCTGCGTAGCTCTCGGGGGCGTCGTCGACAGATGTGCAGAGAAGTCGAAGATCGCCTGCAGGTGCTCGTCGAGTTCCGCACCGAGTTCATCGGCGAAGATCGCGTCGATCACGTCGGTCCGCTTGGTATAGTTGATGAACCGGGACGCGTGGACGGCGGCGCAGTAGACACAGCGATTGACGACAGACGCGGCCGTGGCTCCCAACTCGCGCTCGCCCAATGAAAGCCCGTCCTTCCCGTACATGATCAGATTGAACAGTGGGGAGCGGACCGCAAGCGATTCCGGGTCGTGTGCGAGTGTCAGGACATAGGTCGAGATGCCCTTGTTGGACGGCGTAACCTGCATCGCTTCGCGCTGTTCCTCGGTGGCGGTCTCAAGATCGACTGGAACAACATAAGGCTGCCAGCGCGGAACCGTGGTGGTGAAGCTGTGTACGACGTTGCTCATTGTCTTGCTCCGATCAGCGCCAATCCGGCGATGACGCGCACCTGGTAGTTCACGAAGGCGGCCAGCTCCGAAAGGCGGACGATGTCGGCGTCGCCAACGCCGACGCTTCGCAATGCTTCGATGTGGCCATGGGTTGAATCGCGCGGCGCCAGGGTCAGTCGGTCGGCGTGACGGACGATCTCGGCCGTCCGGCCGTCATCAACGTTCGTGCCGGGTTGCGCGAGCAACGCAGTTGACTTTTCTGCAGCCCGTTTCACCAGTCCGTCATAGTGATCGGCAAGCGCTTCGTTGCCGTTGTGCCGGGCCATCCGCGCGGCGAGAGCGGCTCGCAGCCCATGCGACAGTCCGCCCGGATCGCGGGGAAGAAGCACCGCGTCGTGGGCGGCCTCGCTCAGGCGCAGAATCTCGGCACGCTTCTCCATCGCTTCGGCAAGGGCCGAACCAGGTCTGACGGCGGCGAGGGTTTCGATGAGTGTCAAAAGAGGCTCCTTTGCATCTCGCGGAGAGCACCAGATAGGCCTCGCCATTGTCCATGTCAAATTAGCATGGCCGGTGGAATTCTATGTGAAATAATTATCTATTCTCCAGTGATTTTATAGAAAACTCATGCTTTAATAACATGAAGGACAATGGTTGATGTCATATATGCATGGAAACTCGATCGACATCCGACAGCTTGAAGCCTTCGCGGCGGTAATGTCCGCAGGGAGCGTAACCGGCGCGGCTCGCCTGCTCGGGCGTTCCCAGCCAGCAGTTTCGCGACTGATCCAGGACCTCGAGGCCGATCTCGGCTACGCGCTTCTTCACAGAAGCAGCGGCCGTATCCAGCCGACATCGCGCGGTCTGCGCTTTCATGCTGAGGTGGAGCGTCATCTTGCCAGCCTCATCCATATCCGTGAACGGGCGGAGGCGATCGGCCGGGACGAGCCGGCGACGCTGACAGTCGCCGCGACGCCGTCGCTTGCCGCAGGGATCTTGCCGCAGGCGCTGGCAGCCGTCCCAGGCGATCTCATTCCCCGTCATCTCCACGTCCAGGCGCTCGCGGCGGAGAATGTGGTTCAGGCGGTGGTCGCCCGTTCGGCGGATCTCGGGATATCGAGCCTTCCGCTCGAACATCCCGGCCTCGACATCCACTGGATCGCGGAAGCGCCCTGCGTCATCGCCATCAGTGCTGGCGATCCTTTAGCCGCGGACGAAGTCGTTCGTTTGGCGGATCTCGCAGATCGACGGATCATCACGCTCGCCAATCCCTATCGTCTCCGTCATCGCATCGACGAAGCGCTCGATCGGGTAGGAGTCGCGCCGGAGCGCATCATCGACGTGAATGCTTCGCTGACAGCGCTTTCCCTCGTCCGCGCAGGACTAGGCGTCGCAATCGTCGAGCCTGCGACTGTCTGCGGCGTGCCATTGGATGGCATCATGATGCGCGCGATTGACCAGACCATACCATTCCTGTTTGGCGCGATCTCCGCTGCAGCACTGCCGCTCACACCGACGGTCTCTGCGGTGATCGATGCGGCGCGAGCGGAAGCGCTGGCGATGCCCGGCTGCCGTCTGCTGGAGGCGAACGGCTCGGATGCGCTGGCAGACACCATCTACGGGCAGGCCGCCATTGATGAAGGAGCGTCGGCATGAGCGACCTCTCCATATTCCCGGATACCCTCGATGCCCTCGAGGAGCGCCTGCGCCAGGACCTCTCATGGTTGGAATTGCCCGCCAAGGCCTGGGTTCCTGCTCGTGAAGCCGATGGCCAGGATGTTGTCGACGTTGTCATCATCGGCGGCGGCATGGCGGGCCTCGTCGCCTCCGGAATGCTGAAGCGCCTCGGGGTTGCCAACCATCTTGTCCTCGACAAAGCGGCCGCAGGGCAGGAAGGGCCGTGGGTCACATTCGCCCGGATGCGGACGCTTCGGTCTCCCAAGCAGCTCACCGGTCCCGCGATGGGACTGCCAGCTCTCACGTTCCGCGCCTACTACGAAGCGCGCTTCGGCCGCGAGGCGTGGGACGCGCTAGACCGGGCGCCGCGTGAAATCTGGATGGAGTATCTCATCTGGTACCGGAAGGTGCTCGAGCTGCCCGTAAGGAACGGCGTTTCGGTTCACGCGATCCTCCCCCGCGAGGACGGCATGCTTGATCTCGTGTGCAGTCAAGATGGTGCTAAGGACACGATTATTGCGCGCCATGTGGTGCTGGCGACCGGGCGCGATGGTCTCGGCGGTCCGTTCGTTCCTGATATCGCGGACCAAGTCGACCGCAAGTTCTGGGCGCATACCGCCGACGAAGTCGATTTCTCGGCGCTCCGCGGCAAGCGGGTAGGGGTGATCGGCGCTGGTGCATCGGCCATGGACAATGCCGCGACCGCTCTCGAAGCCGGGGCCGATCGTCTCGAGATGTTTGTACGGCGCAAGGAACTGCCGCGGATCAACAAGTTCACCGGCATCGGCAGCCAGGGCGTGGTACATGGATTTGCCGGGCTGCCAGACGAATGGAAGTGGCGCTTCCTGAACTATGCCATGGGCCAGCAGACGCCTCCGCCGCGGCCGAGCGTCCTGCGGGTGAGTTCGTTCGAGCAGGCTCACCTTCATCTCGAGAGCCCGATCACCGCCCTGCGGCAGGACGGCGACCACGTCGTCGTGACCACGCCGCGCGGCAGCTATCCGCTCGACTTCCTCATCTTCGGTACTGGCTTCAAGATTGACTTGGCCAATCGGCCAGAACTGGCGGCCTTCGAACCACACATCCGTCTCTGGCGGGACCGTTTCCCGACGCCATCAGGAATGGAAAATGGAGAGCTCGAAGGGTCGCCCGATCTCGGAGACACGTTCGAGTTCCTTGAGAGGGAGCCGGGTTCGTGCCCGACCTTGGCGAAGATCCATTGCTTCAATTTCCCGGCAACGCTCAGCCACGGCAAGCTGACGGGCGACATCCCGGCAATCAGCGAAGGTGCAGACCGCCTGGCACGCGGGATCGTCAGATCACTCTTCGTCGAAGACCGCGAAAAGCACTTTGCAAACCTCCAGGCGTTCGACACGCCGGAACTGCTCGGCGACGAGTGGGCCGATGACGATACCGAAGCGCTTCCCAAACTATCCTCCGAAAGGACCTGAGACCCGAAATGCTTGAGATCAAGAACCTGAAGCTGTCCTACGGCAGCACCCAGATCCTGAACGGCGTCGATCTCTCGGTGAAACGAGGCGACGTAGTTTCGATCATCGGTCCGAGCGGGACCGGCAAGACGACGCTCTTGAAGTGCATAAATCACCTCGTCAAGCCGCAGTCCGGGAAGATCGACTTCGACGACATCAGGATGGACTTCGCACGCCCGGACAAGGCGGCCGTACAGGCGATCCGCCTGCGCACCGCGATGGTGTTCCAGCAGTTCAATGTCTTCAAGAACATGACGGTCATCCAGAACGTCATGGATCCGCTAATCGTCGTGCAGGGCAAGTCGAAGGAAGAGGCTCGCAGCGTCGCGCTGCAGGAACTCGAGCGGGTAGGGCTTTCCGACAAGCTCGACAACTATCCGTCCCAGCTTTCCGGCGGACAGCTCCAGAGAACGGGTATTGCCCGAGCACTCGCGGTCAAGCCGGACGTGATGCTCTTCGACGAGCCTACATCCTCGCTTGATCCCGAGCTCGTGAACGAGGTGCTGAAGGTGATCAAGGATGTAACGTCCTCGGGCATCACTTCACTTCTCGTCACCCACGAGATGCAGTTTGCGAAGAACATCTCGAACCGCATCGTCTTCATGGACCGGGGTGTCGTCGCAGCCGACGGCAGTCCGTCCGAAATCTTCGATAGCCCTTCCAACCCGCGCCTCGCTCAGTTCCTCAATTCCGAACGCGCGATCCAGTAAGAAAGGATGCCTGACATGACTTCTATGAGTTCAATCTCTCGCCGTGGTCTCGGTCTCGCCGTAGCAGGCGTCGCGATCGCATTCGCAACCGCCTCGTTCGCAGAGGACGTCCGCACGATCAAGATCGCCACCGCGGCCGAATCCAAGCCGCTGTCCTGGGGCGCGATCGGCGTGGAGCCGCAGGGCTACGAGCCGGACGTGCTGAAGGCCGTCAACGCCAAGCTTCCCCAGTACAAGTTCGTGATGGAAGGCGCGGCCGACATCGCGCAGGAAACCGGTCTTGCGACGGGCAAGTACGACGTCGCGACTGGCGGCTACTACCGTGCTCCGGCTCGTGAGAAGCAGTTTCTCATCCCGGAAGCTCCAATCGGCGCCAGCCTGATCAAGATCTACAGCCGCAAGGACAGCGGCATCAAGGAAATGAAGGACCTGGTCGGCAAGAAGATCGTTCCGGTGACGGCAGGCGGCGGCATCTACAAGTTCGCGACCGCCTGGCAGGAAAAGAATCCCGAATACAAGATCGAGATCACCGCTTCGAGCGCAGGCATCCCTTATCCGGACCGTCTGAAGGAAGTCGAGAACGGCAAGTACGATGCGCTCGTCCTTCCGTCCAATCTTGGCGAGCAGACGGTGATCGACGAGCAGAAGCTGAACCTTCAGGCGAGCGAGCCGGTCGCGATCAACAACACCTTCGTGCTGATCCACCGCTCGGAAGAGAACAAGGCGCTCGCCGACGGCTTCGATAAGGCACTGAAGGAGCTCAAGGCCGACGGCACGCTCGCCAAGCTCTCGCAGAAGTGGTTCGGCGAGGACATCACCACATACATGAAGTAACCCCAGGCTTCGAAGCCGGCGACCAGGCAAAGACTGAAAGAAGGAGCGTTCCCAAGTGGACCTTTCCATAATGATCCCCGAGTTGCTCTCGGCATTGCCGCTGACGCTTGCGATCACATTCACGGCCATGGCCGCCGGCTTCGTGCTGGCATTGATCGCGACGACGTTCCGGGTGCGCAGGATCCCGGTGATCAGCCAGTTGGCCGACCTCTACGTCTCCTATGCCCGCAGCGTTCCCGTCGTCCTTCAGTTGTTCGTCGCCTTCTATGGGCTTCCCGTGCTCGTCGGCCTGTTCGGTATCGGCGACTTCGTCTCGCCGACGATAGCCGCCATGCTGGGCCTCAGCCTCTACCATGGCGGCTATCTTTCGGAGGTCATGCGTCCGGCCTACCTCGCAGTCGAGCGAGGCCAGCACGATGCGGCGGACAGCCTGGGCTACACCTTCCGCCAAAAGCTACTGCGCGTCATCGCTCCGCAGGCCGTCCACATTGCGCTGCCGGGGTATGGCAACTCCATCATCTACCTGATCCACAACGTGGCGCTTGTCATGTACATCGGCGCGGCCGACGTCATGGCCACCGCCCACCTCGTGATGGAGCGGGACTACAACCAATACCAGTTCGAGACCTACCTCGTACTGGCGGTGCTGTACTCGGTCCTTTGCCTCATCGCCTGGGCGGTCGTGAGGTCCTTCGAGCGTCGGTCGGGAAGATATGTGCCCGGCGACGCGACGATCCGTGCCCCGCTGATGGCCAGCGTCTGATCGAGGAGGGAAGGCATGATTTTCGACAGCGAAGTTCTTCTCCCCGACCTTTATGAGATCCTCGGCGCTGTGCCGCTGACGCTTGCCATGGCGCTCGCAATCTTCGTCCTATCGACGATCGTCGGCAGCCTGTTTGCCATGGTCGAGTATCGGAAGATCCCGGTGCTCCGCCAGCTCGTCGTCGCCTACAAGGTCGCCTTCAAAGGCGTGCCCATGGTGATCGTTATCTTCCTTGCCTACTACGGCCTGCCGTCGTTTCTGCAGTTCACGACGTCGCTCGTCGGCATCGACTATAACGGCCACTCCACGCCCAACTGGGTGACCTTGATCGTCGCTCTCACCGCCTGCGTCGCAGCCTTCCAGGCCGAAGTCGTGAAGGGCGCCCTAAATTCTTTCGACACGGGGCAGGCGGACGCCGCCTATTCGCTAGGCTACAAGAAGAGCCAGCTCTTCCGCCGGGTCATGCTGCCGCAGGTGATCGTTGCCGCCATCCCGGATCTCGCCAACTCCTTCATGGTCATCATGAAGGCGCTGTCGCTCGGCTTCGCCATCGAGGTGGTCGACATATTCGCACAGTCGCAGTTGACCGCGGCGCTGAACTTCTACTACCTCGAAGCCTTCCTGGTCGCCGTGGTGATCTACATGGTGATTGCCTATGCCGTGACCCAAATCGCCGACAGAACGGAACGAGCTCTCAGAGTACGGACCTGAGGGGGCATGCGCCCGCTGCAGCTGACGCTGCCCGCGCCCGCCGGCGCAGCGTCAGCGCTGCGTCCGCAGGCGGTAGCCGATGAACTTCCGCCGGAGGCAGGCAATGCACTTCAGGATTCCTCGGGCGGCTTGAGGTGGCGGAACTGCAGCAACAGCAAGAGGTCGTATATGATCTTTAGGCCGGCGCAGATGACAAGCGGCCAGGCCCGATAAGACGCGGCGAAAAGAGCGCCGGCCAGCGCAGGGCTGGCAGCCGATGCGAGGCTGCGCGGCATCGATGTGAAACTTGCGGCGGCGGCTCGCTCCGCCTCGGTGACAACAGCCATCACGTAAGAAGACCGGGTTGGCACATCCATCTGCGAAAGCGCGGCCCGAACCAGCAGCAAGGCGAGCACCAACGGCAAGGTGGGAGCGAATGCGGCAAGGCCGAGAGCTATGCTTGATGGAATGTGGGTGAACACCATGGTGTTCACGAGACCAATCCGCTTCGATAGCCGGGCGGCGACAGGAAACGAAAACGCCGACAGCACTCCGGTCCAGAAGAAAAACACTCCAGCCTCGGACAGCGAAAGATCGAATCGTTCGAACAGCCACAGCGCGAGCAAGGACTGGACCACGAAACCTCCGGCGAAGGCGTCGAGACTGAAGAGGGCTGCGAGCTTCATGACGATGGCGCGCGAAGGTCCGAATGCCGCCGGCTTGTGGTCTTCGTGCGTCACCGGGCGAGGCGGTATGCGGGCATAAAGAAGGCCGCCAAGAATGCCAACGAGTGCATAGAGAACGAACATCAGCCTGATCGAACTCAGTTGCGTCATCCCGAACCGCGTCATGACGTCGGGCAGCGCCGCGGCAAGCGCGCCGCCGGCGCTTGCGAGCGCTCCGACCAGGCTGTAGCGCGCAAACATTCTCGTTCGATCGGCGTTGGTCGCCTCCCGGGCAAGGACCGCATGTTCAAGCGGCACGAAGATGCTCACGCTGCCTGCCGACGGGTTGATCGTGCCGGCAAAGGCGACGGCGAGCAGCCAGGTATAGTCGTTGATCATGGGCATGGCGACACCGGTGGCGACCATCAGGCCGGCGGCTGCCAAAAGCAGGCGGCGGAGATCATGATGCGCGCCGAGAAATCCGATGATGATCGTCAAAAGCGCGGATCCGAAGAGGGATGCCGTTGCAATGACACCGACCTGCAGGGGCGAAAATCCAAGAGCAAGGAGGTAGACCGGCAACAGGATGGCCACGAAACCGTCGCCGAAGTCGCGTAACGAGCGCGCCGCAAAAAGCCAAGTCGCCGGCTGAACGCTTCGCGCCTGTCCCATTGTCCTCGATCTCATCCTGCTTTCCGAAAATCAATTCCGATTTTCGGGCCGATGCGCCAGGCCACCCTACTTTTTAACCGTGCGTGGGCGCCAGCCGGGAACCGTTATTTCCGCTTGAATTTCTGCGACGCTGCGAAGGCGCGGCCAATGTCGAAGGACGGCAGTTGCAGCGGGGTATGGGACTCGCGGAAAACCAGTCCGACGAGGTTATCGATGACGAGGATGAAGCCGAGCGCCAGACCGAGATAAAGCAGAGCGGCGATGAGCAGGAGCGATATTTCCATGGCTCACACGATTACGTTGGAAGCGTGGCTGCGGGCGGCAAGAGCCGTGACGAAGAGCATTTGGATACGATCGTTCATGGCTGCCTCCCTCGTTTCGCCATAAACAGTCTTTGTACGGTCTTGTTCCCGGCTTGCGGGCGAAGCCTCAAATTCTTTGGAAGCTTCAAAGCTTGCAGCGTCATCCGGCCATTGTTCGCCCCCAGCGCGGAAAACCCGTCTGCAAGCTTCTATAAAACACAACTAATTCAGACATATGACAAAGAAAGGCCGAAGGGCGCCACGCTGACGCCCTTTCAACGATGTAATCGGGATTCCAATATTCAGGTCGCCGTCTTGCGGCTTGCAGTCCGCTTGGGCGCCGGCGTGACGACGCCGTTCGTCTTGGCTCCTGGGGCGGCCTTCGTGGTCGTTGCGGCGCGCTTGGCCCGGGGTTTGGCCTCTTTGCCGTTGGAAGAGGAGCCTTCGAGCGCGTCGCGCTCGTGGCGTGCCTGTTCCCAATGGATGGAATCCCGTCCTGTCGGATAGCCCTCTTCTTCCCAGAGGGCGTATGCACGTTTTTTGATCCACTCTTCCCGAGTTTCTGCCATCGCTGATCTCCAGTCACATTTTGCCGTCGTTCGAACGCGATACTGTCAGGATGGTTCCAGAGGAGGGGCGCGGTTTCAAGCGAAATCGGAACGCAACCGCAAATATTTCGCATTGCAGCATATCAAGGTTGAGAATCGGCATTCATCGAAGTTGAAATTCCGCCGCCCTGTGCAGATCTGACACGAATGCCTGGCGCTGCCTTTGCTGCTCGGCCTCATCACGGATTCTCAGGAGATAGGAGGGGTGGATGGTCACCAGAACCGGCGGGTGGTTTGCAGGCTGCAGGACATGACCGCGCTCGGGCGTCAATTTCGCCTTCGGCCCAAGCAGCGCGTAAAGCGCGCTTGCGCCCAGCGCCACCACGAGTTTCGGCTGCAGGATGTTGAGCTCCGCGCCGAGCCACCAGGCGCAACGCCTTATCTCGCCGGCATTGGGTTTCGCATGCAGCCGCCGTTTGCCGCGCGGCGTGAACTTGAAGTGCTTGACGGCATTGGTGACGTAGCAGCGTTGACGATCCAGACCGGCCTCATCGAGACAGAGGTCGAGCAGATGGCCTGCCGGGCCGACAAAGGGCCTGCCGGTGATATCTTCCCGGTCACCCGGCTGCTCGCCGACAAGGACGATCTCTGCCTTTCCCGGACCTTCACCGAAGACGATCTGCGTCGCATTGCGATAGAGGTCACAGCGGGTGCAGTCCTCGGCCTGACGCCGGAGTTCGGCAATGCTTTCGGCATCCGCGACTTCGAGCGCCAAGGCAGGACCGACGCTTGCGGCGATGTTCATGATGGCGATCCTTATCTTCTGAGGAGGAATCGATCTCAACCAGGATTGTTCCGGCGATCGAATGGCCGCCACTTCCGGCAAAATAATCCCGAGGAGAAATTCGCGCCATGGGGGAGCGGCGGCATAATTGAACGCCGCCGTTTCGCGGCTATATTGGCCAGCGATGTTCTATCTCCTGTCGACTTACTGGCCGCATATCCTCTTTGTCGTTTCGATCGCCATGGGAGCCGCGGCGGCGATCCATGCCGCCATGACCAAGGAGGAGGTGCGCGCGGCAATCGGCTGGGTCGGCGTCATCATCCTCTCGCCTGTTGTCGGTGCGCTGCTTTATGCGATTGCCGGCATCAATCGCATCCGCCGCAAATCGCTGAGCATTCGCCGCGACGCTCTGCTGCTCGCGCCCGGGACCGACGAACTGGAGACGTTCGACGCCGACGCCGAGACCGTGATCAGTCAGTTCGGCCGCCGCTTTGCGGCGCTGCAGACGCTTGGCGACCGCGTCACACGCAACCCGCTGACCTCAGGCAATACAATCGACATGCTGGAGACTGGCGACGAGGCCTATGCCGCGATGAAATCCGCCATCGATGAAGCGGAGCGCAGCATCCTGCTCGAAACCTACATCTTCGACCGTGATGTCATCGGCCTGCGCATCGCCGATGCGCTGATTGCCGCGGTGAAACGGGGTGTGACGGTCCGGGTGCTGATCGACGCCGTCGGCGCGCGTTATTCGGTGCCGAGCATACTTGGCCATCTCAAGGAGGGCGGCGTCACCGTCGCTGTCTTCAACGGCAATGTCATCATGGGTTTGCGGCTGCCCTATGCCAATCTGCGCACCCACCGCAAGATCCTGATCGTCGACGGACGCATTGCGCTGACAGGCGGCATGAATATCAGGGCGGGTTTTAGCGAGGAGGCGACGGGGGAGACTTTTGCCCGTGATACGCATTTCAGCGTCACCGGCCCCGTTGTCGCCGATCTCTTCGATCTTGCCGCCGAAGACTGGCGGTTCACCACCGACGAACTGTTGAACGACGAGGCCTGGCGTATCGAACCGCCGCAGCGCAGCCCCGGCGACCCCATCCTGATGCGCGTCGTCGCTTCGGGACCGGACCGCAGCCTGGAAACCAACCATAAGATGCTGATGGGCGCCTTTTCTGTTGCGCGTCAATCGATCCGCATCATGTCGCCCTATTTCCTGCCGGACCGCGAACTCATCAGCGCCCTGGTGACGGCGGCGCGGCGCGGCGTTGAAGTCGATATCGTCGTACCGGCTCTCAACAATCTCATGCTGGTCGATCGGGCGATGACGGCGCAATTCGATCAGATTCTCAAAAATTATTGCCGCATCTGGCGCTCGACCGGCAGCTTCAGCCATTCGAAGCTTTTGACGATCGACGGCACCTGGGCCTATGTCGGCTCCTCCAACCTCGATCCACGTTCGCTCAGGCTGAATTTCGAGGTCGACCTCGAAGTGCTGAATGAGGGCTTTGCCGCCGAGATCGACGAGCATATCGAAGAAACCCTGAAATCGGCAACGCTGGTGACGCTGGACGGCTTACGCGCGCGGCCCTTCCCGGTGCGGCTGATCGAGAAGGTGCTGTGGCTTGGTTCGCCCTATCTCTGACGGATTTTTTGCATTCCGACATGGCAAGTTCCGCGCGGCCGCCTATACTGCCGAGTGAGTAGCCTCGTTGATCAACGGAACAAGTGCGCTTCCCAATGCACGCCAGGAAAGACAGTCTTCCCGCCAGCATTCTCGCCTCGATCAGGAGCAGGAAAAAGCGGCTTGACGCAGCGCATATTGAGGCAAGGCCGCGTAGCGCCGGAACGTTGATCGCTTCCTACAATGTCCACAAGTGTGTCGGTACCGATCGCCGCTTCGATCCGGAGCGGACCAGCCGGGTGATCCATGAAATCGGCGCCGACGTGATCGCGCTGCAGGAGGCCGACACACGTTTCGGCGAGCGCACGGGCATTCTCGATCTCGGCCGGCTGGAGCGGGAGACGGGGCTGATCCCTGTGCCGGTCGCCGGCATGGCGAAGGCGCATGGCTGGCACGGCAATGTCGTGCTGTTCAAGAAGGGGCTGGTGCATGATGTGCACCAGGTGAAACTGCCGGGGCTGGAGCCGCGCGGCGCCCTCGTCGTCGAAATTGAGCTGGAAGAGGGCGGCGCGCTGCGGATCATCGCCGCGCATTTCGGCCTTTTGCGCCACAGCAGAGCCCAGCAGGCCCGTACCCTCGTCGAACTGATCAACGACAGGCATGAGATGCCGACCATCCTGCTCGGCGACCTCAACGAATGGCGGCTCGGCGACCGCTCGTCGCTGAACACATTCCAATCCGCCTTCGGCGAGCTGCCGCCCGCCGTGCCGAGTTTTCCCGCCGGCCTGCCGCTTCTGGCGCTCGACCGCATCATCGCCAACCGCAAGGGGATCATTTCGGAGGTGGAGGCGCATGATACACCGCTCGCCCGGATCGCTTCGGACCACCTGCCGATCAAGGCGCTTGTCGATCTGAAGCCGGTGGGTGGGTAGCATCTCTAAGCTGATGTTTCGAAAGCTCCCGACGAGTATGATGCGTCTGACACTCCTTTGATAACTGCCTCGACTGCGCTTAAGAGGTCGCCCACTCCATCAATGCGTTCTGGGCGTGAAGCAAGAAAGCCTTTGCCTCGCGGAAACGACATGTCGGATGTGATGTCGCGTCTGCGCCACTTCCTGCCTCTCGCCACTGGTGGACAAGGCAAAAGGATTGTGTTGCGGCGCCCTTGGTCGAGGAGCGATGCCGACACCTATAAGGCGGCCAATTCGCCTTCTTCTGCGTCACTGGGCCATGAGTCTGTGACAATCACGTCCGCAGCGATGCCGACGGCGTTCAGAACCGTCAATGCTCCTTATGCGCCTAACTGGCTCAGTCCTGACCAATAGCCGTTGGCCACAAATCGTGATCGTCGGGACTTTGTGGCATACCGAGCTCACGCTGATGACGACGTGCAGAGGCGCTGATGATTCACATTTCAAGGCAGGTCACAGGGTCTGCGTACACGCTGCCATCATGCGGCGGCCTCGTAGCCTTTAGAAGCCGGGCTCTCAGGTCCTTCAAGCTGAAAGCGTGCGATCATCTCGGTAAGTGCGAGCGCCTCTGACGATAGCTGTTGCGTGGCGGCATTGGTCTCTTCCACCATCGCCGCATTTTGCTGCGTCATACGATCAATATCGTTCACCGACGCATTGATCGAATTGAGTGTCGTCGCTTGATCGCGGCTTGACGCGGCGATCAGTTCAATATGGCCGACGATGTGGACGATCTCGCTGGAAATCTCCATCAGCGCGTCGCCAGTGCGGCCGACGAACTCGGAGCCCGACGCAACCTCTCGGACAGAATTGTTGATGAGCTCGCCGATTTCCTTGGCTGCGCGAGCCGATCGCTGCGCCAGCTCACGCACTTCCTGCGCCACGACTGCAAAGCCCTTGCCGGCCTCACCCGCTCTCGCCGCTTCGACTCCCGCATTCAGGGCCAAGAGATTGGTCTGGAAAGCGATAGAATCGATGGCGCTGACAATCTGTACGATCTTGCCCGACGCGTCCTCGATCCGTCCCATAGCCGATACTGCGTTTTGGACCACCGAAGCCGAGGCGTCGGCGCCCTGTTTGGCGCGTTGGACAAGCGCCAGCGCTGCTGCTGCCCGTCCTGAAGAGGTGTTGACGGCGGAAGAAATCTCCTCCACAGCCGCTGCGGTTTCTTCAAGAGCAGCCGCCTGCTTTTCAGTTCGACTGGCCAAGTCATCGACAGCTTCCGCCATCTGGCGGCCATTATTGCTAATGAGGGAAGACGTCTCACGGATCTCGCAGAGGGTCTCTCTGAGACCCGCCACCGACATGTTGAAATCGGTGCGGATCCGATCGAGCTCAGGGGCAAAGGGCGTATCGATCGCAAAATTCAACTGCCCGCGCGACAGCCGCGTGAGCCCTTCCGCCAACGCCTCGATTGCGGCATCAACCTGAACCTGTGCGTTACGTCGCTCGAGTTCGTTGCGGGCGCGCTCAGATTCTGCCTCACGACGCGCGATCTCGGCCTGTTGTTCCATTTCGACTTTCGACAGCGCATTTTGTTTGAAGACCGAAAGCGCACGGGCCATTTCTCCGATTTCGTCGGCCCGTGTCTCGCCGGTTATTGTGGTGTCGAGCCTTCCCTCGGCGATCTTGCGCATCGCTGCGGTAATCTGGGCGATAGGTCCCTTCAGCGTGAAGACCAGCGCGGCACCTGCGGCCATGGCAATTAGGATGCCGATGACAATCGCGCCGCCGGATATCCTGTTGGCCTGTTGACGATCCTGCCCAGCATTCTGTTTCTGCGTCTCGGCGAACTGCGCAAGCAGGTTCCAGGTGTTGTCGATCTGCTCCGCGGCGCGGTCGAACTCAGCAAGCTTGCGGAGCGCACCGTCGGAGAGCGCTGCCGCGTTCGCCGCAAGCAGATCGAGAACGGGTTGAGCCTTCTTCGGAATCTCGGCAAAAACCGGATCGTCGGTCACCACGCCGGCGAGACGGCCGAGCTCGGTCTGATACATGTAGATTGATTGCTGGACTTTCTTCACTCGCGCGTCGTCTGGCTTGCCTGCAAGTTCGGCGAAGCCGACGCGGATCTCGTTATTGCTGTTAACGATAGCACGCAGTTGGTTGCCGACATTCGTCGCCTGAGAGATATCCTTGTCCGACGCGGCAAGCGCGAGTACGGAGGTCCGCATCAGGTCGTCGCCAATTGTCTTGAGACTGTCCCCAATAGCAGCAAGATTAGCGATGGCGGTATCCATTATCGGGACGTCCAAAGTGTCTGGCGACGCCTTCGAAGCGTTAAGGAGGGCATCTACCGCAGCGGAATACTGCGTCGCGAGGGCTTCTCTGTCGGTCCCTATCGCAGGCGAAAGCTGCTCCCTTGTCTTCTGCAAATCGGGCGCATATTTCGCTAGAAGGCTAAGCTTGTCAGCCGACGTTGTAGCGTTCGTATAATCATTGCTAAGTTTTGTCGCAACACTGGCGGCCGCGCTGATGGAGACGGCGTTGCTGAGGCCGCTCTTGTTGGCATTTTCCATCTTTTTCGCACTCGCCATCAGCATGAACGAGCGCTTGCCAACCTGCCCTTGCAAGTCAAGAAGCGCCGCGGAAGCAGCGTCCACGTCGCTGAGAATTTTCTGCTGTCCCGTTTCGATTTGCCAGATCGCTTCGATCTTTTGCGGGATGATTTGCGACTGATCGAGCGCCCGGTCGAGAAGCCCCACATCGGTCGTCGGCCTTAGAGTCTCGATCGTCTGCTTCAGGTTTGCCAATTGCTCTCGGGCGTCCGCAAGCGCGGTGTCACGAGCTTCCTGCGACGGCTTCATCAGAAAGCCGGTCATGCTTGAAGAAACAAGCTTGAACCCGTTCAGAGACTGCAAAATATGGTTGGAGATCTCCATCCGACCTTCGAGAAGGCTCGACGCGTAGTATCCCGTCAACCCTACTGCGCATAGGCTAATGACGAATGGCGCCAAAAGCGCGAGCACCTTCGTCTGAATGCGAGCCCGCCACATCAACCCATGTACCATATGCACCCCCCAAATTTGAGGTAAAGCTGCCATCCTTTTCTTAAGGACCGATGAAGGGACTAGGCGTCGCCTCTGTTGCCGCGCGGAGAACGACACCGGCCAAATCGCGAAACGGAGGCTGCCGAATTGCGGGTGTCATTCGGTATGGCGATGGCCATGCCATGCATCTCCCTTGTAAGCCCCGGTCGAGCCGGAAGGCTTACGTGATCACGAGACGGAGAAGCGAAAGCCGAATTGACTCATCAGGCGTCCATGATCGCTCGATATGGATGTCAAGGTTTTGCGCTATCCTTTGCTCCAGGATGCGTTCAAAGCCGAAGAGGGCTGGGTCGGATCTGCATTCATCCGTCCGTGCCCGTCGCCAACGAAGAGTGCTCCGTACTTCGCAGCGTTCGTTGCGACTTCGTGAAACCGGAGCGCGAGATTGTGAAAATCGCGGTTCGGGCAGGTCGCAGGCGCCGACGCTTTAGGCGCTCCCGGTGACGGGGCAATCATTGCCTAGGTCCTGTTGATAATGTGCTTGGCCAAATCAGCTGAGTTTTAATTCAAGGTGCCTTTCAGGAGGCTGCCCTGGTACGTGGTGACCTACCGACGCAAAATGGCAAACCGTAGAACCGCTTCTGCCCAGAGAGCGACGCAGCAAGATCGGCCTTATTATAAAGACAACTCGGCTTGACGTCTTGCCCCGTTTGCGAAATGCTAAGATGTCAGACCAATTCAGATCTGGCTGCCTGGTAGAAAAAATGGGGAACCATGAAGGCAAATCGTAGCGACAGGCCGGTGATCCGGCCGCTTCCGGTCATGGACCGCGCGCGCCAGGTGACCGATGCGCTGGCGGATTATGTGGAGGAAGCGCGGTTGCAGGCGGGTGATCGGCTGCCGGCCGAGCGGGAGCTGATGGCGGCCCTTGCCGTCGGCCGTTCGACCATTCGCGAGGCCATTCGGCATTTCCAGGCGCTCGGCGTCATCGAGACGCGCAAGGGCAGCGGCACCTATCTGCTGAAGCCGGTATCCCGGGCGACGATCCATATGCCGCTGTCCTTCGACGCGGCGCATCTGCGCGATGCGCTGCTGCAGACGCTGGAGGTTCGCCGCGGCATCGAATGCGAGGCGGGCATGGTCGCCGCCCGGCGGCGCACGACAAGAGACCTCGTCGTCATCGAGGAGAAGCTCAACGAGATGGAGCGGGTGCACCTGGAGAAGGGCACATCCGGGCCGGAGGATCTCGCCTTCCATCTCGCCGTCTACGACGCCACCCACAACCCGCTGTTTCGCCAGCTGCTCGAGCAGATGCGCGAGACATTCGAGCGCTTCTGGGAGCATCCGTTCGACCGGCAGGATTTCGCCCGCCGGTCCTTTCCCTTTCACCGCACGCTTTTCAACGCGATCGCGTCCCGCGATCCGGAGGCGGCGCGCGCGGAGACATTGAAAATTCTCGATATCGTCGAGGAAGACATCAAGGAAATGTCCAAATGAGCAACGGCGCAGATCCGTTCGATCTTGCTTCCCTCATCACCGCCCATGACGACGGCAACTTCGCCGACGCCGTCGTGCCGCCGATCTTCCAGACCTCGCTTTTCACCTTTTCCGATTACGACGAGATGATCACCGTCTATCGCGGCGAGAAGGTGCGGCCGACCTATACGCGGGGGCTGAACCCGACGGTGCGCGCCTTTGAGGAAATGCTGGCCAAGCTCGAAGGTGCGGAGGATGCGCTGGGATTTGCGAGCGGCATGGCGGCGATCTCCTCGGCGGTGCTGAGCTTCGTCGAACCGGGCGACCGCATCGTCGCCGTGAAGCATGTCTATCCGGATGCCTTCCGCCTGTTCGGCACCATCCTCAAGCGGATGAAGATCGAGGTGACCTATGTCGACGGGCGCGACGAGGAAGCCGTCGCGAGGGCGCTGCCCGGCGCCAAGCTCCTCTACCTGGAAAGCCCGACGAGCTGGGTGATGGAGGCGCACGACGTCGGTGCGCTGGCCGCCCTCGCCAAGCGGCACGGCGTCGTCTCGATGATCGACAACAGCTGGGCGAGCCCGTTCTTCCAGCGGCCGCTGACGCTCGGCGTCGAGCTCGTCATCCATTCCGCCTCGAAATATCTCGGCGGCCACAGCGATGTGGTGGCGGGCGTCGTCGCCGGCTCGAAGGAAATGATCGCGCGCATCAAGGCCGAGGCCTATCCCTATCTCGGCGGCAAGCTTTCGCCGTTCGATGCCTGGCTGCTGATCCGCGGCCTGCGCACGCTTCCGCTGCGCATGAAGGCGCATGAGGCATCGGCGCTTGAAATCGCCAGACGCCTGCAGAAGCTCGAGGTGGTGGAGACGGTCTGCCATCCCGGGCTTGCCAACCGCCTGCCCGCGGGGCTCAACGGCACCTCGGGCCTGTTCTCGTTCATCTTCCGCGACGGCGTCGATATCCGCGCCTTCGCCGACCATCTCAAGCTGTTCAAACTGGGTGTAAGCTGGGGTGGGCATGAAAGCCTGATCGTACCAGGCGAGGTCGTGCTTCAGCAGAAGGCACAGCCGAACTCCGCGCAAACCTTCGGCATCCATGCGCGATCCGTACGCCTCCATGTCGGCCTCGAAGGAACCGAGGCTCTGTGGAGGGACATCGAGGAGGCGCTCGCCGCCGCCTCACAATCCTGAAACCCGAGAGAAACCTAACAAGGGGGAACTGAGCCATGAAAAAACTAATAATCTCGACGTTCTTTGCTTCGATGATGGCCGGCACGGCCTTTGCCGATACGACGCTCAAGCTTGTCGAAGTCATCACCAGCCCGGAGCGCACCGAAACGCTGAAATCAATCGTCGGCAAGTTCGAGGCCGCCAATCCCGGCACCAAGGTCGATATCATCTCGCTGCCCTGGAACGAAGCCTTCCAGAAATTCGCAACCATGGTCTCGGCCGGTGACGTGCCCGATGTGATGGAGATGCCCGATACCTGGCTGTCGCTCTATGCCAATAACGGCATGCTCGAAAGCCTCGAGCCCTATCTCGAAAAATGGGAGCACACCAAGGAGCTGACGCCGCGCGCGCTCGAGCTCGGCCGCGACGTCAAGAACACCGCCTACATGCTGCCCTATGGCTTCTATCTCAGGGCAATGTTCTACAACAAGAAGCTGCTTTCGGAGGCTGGTGTCGCCGCGCCGCCGAAGACGCTCGAGGAGTTTACTGCCGCGTCCGAAAAGGTCTCCAAGCTGCCGGGCAAATACGGCTACTGCATGCGCGGCGGCCCGGGCGGCCTCAATGGCTGGATGATCTTTGCCGCCACGATGGCCGGCGACAACAAGTACTTCAAGGAAGACGGCACCTCGACCATGAACAGCCCCGGCTGGGCAAAGGGCATCGAGTGGATGGTCGATCTCTACAAGAAGGGCTATGCGCCGAAGGACAGCGTCAACTGGGGCTTCAACGAAGTCGTCGCCGGCTTCTATTCCGGCACCTGCGCCTTCCTCGACCAGGATCCGGATGCGCTGATCGCCATTGCCGAACGCATGAAGAAGGACGATTTCGGCGTTGCGCCGCTGCCGAAGGGGCCCGACGGCAAGTCCTTTCCGACCATCGGTTATGGCGGCTGGTCGATGTTTTCGACGAGCGCCAACAAGGATCTCTCCTGGAAGCTGATCGCCACCCTCGAAGGGCCGGAAGGCAATATCGAGTGGAACAAGCGCATCGGCGCCCTGCCGGCCTATACGGCGGCCGAGAAGGATCCCTTCTATGCCGGTGACCAGTTCAAGGGCTGGTTCGAGGAACTGGCGGATCCGAACACGGTGCCGACCGTGATGCCGACCTATCTGGAGGAGTTCGCCTTCTTCAAGGATTCGCTCGCGATCAAGACCTCGCAACAGGCCTTGCTCGGCGATATCTCGGCGAAGGACCTGGCCGACCAGTGGGCGGATTATCTGACCAAGGCGCAGCAGAAGTTCCTGGCCAAAAAGTAATTGGTGGGCTCTGAGTGCGGAGCCCCCTCATCCGACCCTTCGGGCCACCTTCTCCCCGCTGGGGAGAAGAGAACGGAGACGTCGCTGGCATATTCCCTTCTCCCCAGCGGGGAGAAGGTGCCGGCAGGCGGATGAGGGGGCCTCGACCTCCTGCTTCAGAAGTATCACCCGGGCGAGACTCCGCTGATCAAGACAATGGAAACCGCAATACGATGACCATTTCCGCCGATATGCTCGACATGCGTCGCGACCGCAGGCCGTGGCTGCGCCGTCTTGCCGATGCTTCGGAGCCCTATCTCTACAGCGCGCCGTCGCTGATCCTGATCATTGCGGTGATGCTGGTGCCGCTGACGCTCGGGCTGTCCTATGCCTTCCGCGATATCCAGCTGCTCAATCCCTTTTCCGGCGGCTTCATCGGGCTCGAGCATTTCCGCGAGTTGTCGAGCGACGCGGCTTTTTACGGTGCGCTGAGGAACACGCTGTGGTGGACCGGCGCCTCCGTCGTCTTGCAATTCATCTTCGGCCTCATTCTGGCGTTGCTGCTCGACAAGCCGTTCCCGGGCCGGGCGATCGCACAGGCGCTGGTCTTCCTGCCCTGGGCGGTGCCGTCCTTTCTCGCCGGTCTCAACTGGGCCTGGCTGTTCAATCCGGTCATCGGGCCGATCCCGCACTGGCTCTTCGCACTCGGGCTGATGCATGAGCCGGGCAACATTCTCTCCGATCCCGATCATGCGATGTGGGGGCCGATCGTCGCCAATGTCTGGTGGGGCATTCCGTTTTTTGCCATCACGCTGCTTGCCGCCCTGCAGGCCATCCCGCGCGATCTCTACGAGGCAGCCTCGATCGACGGCGCCGGCTGGTTCCAGCGTTTCCGCTCGATCACCCTGCCGTTTCTCGCGCCGACGATCGCTATCACCGTGCTCTTGCGCACCGTGTGGATCTCCAACTTCGCCGATCTCATCGTCGTCATGACCAATGGCGGGCCGGCCGACCGGACGCAGATCGTCGCGAGCTACATCTTCACCACGGCCTTCAAGCGGCTCGATTTCGGTTACGCCTCGGCGATCGCGCTGGTGTTGCTGGCACTGCTGCTTGCCTATTCGATGCTGATCATCCTGCTGCGGCAGACGCTGCTGAACAAGGATTGAGGCCATGAAACGATCGCTCATCCCAACGATCGCGCACCGTCTGGCGATCCTCTGCTATATCGCTTTCGCGCTCTTCCCGCTGTTCTGGCTGCTCAAGGTCTCGGTGACGCCGAACGATCTGCTCTATACCGAGGGCGTGCGGATGTGGCCGTCGCGCACCAGCTGGGATCACTATGCTTTCGTGCTGCAGCACAGCGCCTTTCCGACCTTCTTCAAGAACAGCCTGATCGTCTCGGCCTCGACGGCCGTGACGGTGACGATCTGCGCCTCGCTTTCCGGCTATGCGCTGTCGCGCTTCAATTTTCGGGCGAAATACTGGATCGTCGCGCTGATGCTGCTGACCCAGATGTTCCCGCTCGTCATGCTGGTCGCGCCGATCTTCAAGATCCTGTCGCCTCTGCATCTGACCAACAGCCTGACCGGCCTCGTCATCGTCTACACCGCTTTCAACGTGCCTTTCGCCACCTTCCTGATGCAGTCCTTCTTCGACGGCATTCCCAAGGATCTCGAAGAGGCGGCGATGATCGACGGGGCGACGCAGTTCACCGCGTTTCGCCAGATCATCCTGCCGCTAACGCTGCCCGGCATCGCCGCGACGCTCGGCTTCGTCTTTACCGCCGCCTGGAGCGAACTGCTCTTCGCGCTGATGCTGATCAACGGCAACGACGCGGCGACCTTCCCCGTCGGGCTTCTCACCTTCGTTTCGAAATTCTCGGTTGATTTCGGGCAGATGATGGCGGCGGGCGTCATGGCGCTCATTCCTGCCGGCCTCTTCTTCCTGCTCATCCAGCGTTATCTCGTCCAGGGCCTGACGGCCGGCGCGGTCAAGGGTTAAACAGAATGGCATCGATCGATATCCAGAATATCCGCAAAGCCTATGGCCACGTGCAGGTGCTGCACGGCGTCGACCTAGACATCAGAGATGGCGAATTCGTCGTGCTCGTCGGTCCCTCCGGCTGCGGCAAGTCAACGCTGTTGCGGATGATTGCCGGGCTGGAGGAAGTCACATCAGGTGAGATCCGTATTGCAGGCGCCCGGGTGAACGAACTGCATCCCAAGGACCGCGACATCGCCATGGTGTTCCAGTCCTATGCGCTATATCCGCATATGAATGTCGCCGGCAATATGAGCTACAGCCTGAGGCTGCGGAAAACGGCGAAGGAGAAGATCGCGAGCGCGGTCTCCGCGGCCGCCGCCAAGCTCGGCCTCGACCCGTTGCTTGAACGGCGGCCCAAAGCGCTCTCCGGCGGCCAGCGCCAGCGTGTCGCCATGGGCCGCGCCATCGTCCGCCAGCCGAAAGCGTTCCTGTTCGACGAACCGCTCTCCAACCTCGATGCGCGCCTGCGCGAACAGATGCGCGCCGAAATCAAGAAACTGCACGGCGAGCTGAGGGCGACCTCGATCTACGTCACCCACGACCAGATCGAGGCGATGACGCTGGCGGACCGGATCGTCGCCATGCATGGCGGCGTGGTGCAGCAGGTCGGCAGTCCGCTGGAACTCTATGATCGCCCCGCCAATCTCTTCGTCGCCGGTTTCATCGGCTCGCCCGGAATGAATTTCCTCGAGGCCAGCTATACCGCAGGCGGCGTCAAGCTGAAGGATGGAACGATCGTGCCGCTGGCAAAGCCGTTGCCGCTTGCAGACGGCACCAAGGTGACGCTCGGCATTCGGCCGGAGCATGTGCTGATCACGAATGACGGGAGCGGACTTGCCACCGACGTGGAACTCGTCGAACCCACCGGCTTCGGCATTATCCTCCACCTCGCCCTGCATGGCCTGCCCTTCAAGATCTTCACTCTGGACCGCGAAGCGCTGAAGGCGGGGCCGAAAGTCAATGTCGCCTTCCCGCCCCAATATCTGCATGTGTTCGACGGCGAGGGACAACGCATCGAATGAGCAGTCACGCCAGGGAAATCGGTCCGCAGCGGTTTTATCTCCTGGTTGTTTCCACCTTAAAAGCACTTGGCCAAGAAAAACACCTATCAGATTCAAGGAGATGAAAGAGACTCGGAAAAAGCGTGGGTAATTCTGATTAAGCTATTGAAATTTGATTCGTTTTGACTCGGAACCAATCGTAAACTGATTCGGTTGACTCGCACAGGTTGCGTCAGGAGCGCGAGCGAGATGGTTGCCCCGAGGGCGAATTGGAAGGGTTTTATCAAGTTCGGAGAGGTGGCTTTCCCGGTGGCGCTCTATACCGCCGCCTCCACATCCGAGCGGATCGCGTTTCATACGCTGAACAGGAAGACCGGCAACCGGGTGCGCCGAGAATTCGTGGACGGCGAGACCGGCGATCCGGTCGAGCGGGAGGACCAGGTCAAGGGTTTTGAGATTGAGGACGGCCGCTATGTCGTGCTCGAGCCCGAGGAAGTCGCGGCCGCCATTCCCGAAAGCGACAAGACGCTGAAGGTGGAGGCCTTTATTCCTTTTGACGAGGTCGATGACGTCTATTTCGACAAACCTTATTATCTGGCTCCCGACAAGATGGGCAGCGACGCTTTCAAACTCCTGAGGGATGGTATGAAGAAAGCCAAGGTCGCGGCCATTGCCCGAACGGTGCTGTTCCGGCGCCTGCGAACGCTCCTCATCCGTCCCCATGGAAAAGGGCTGGTCGGCTCAACCTTGAACTTCGATTATGAGGTTCGCTCCTCCGAGAAGGCATTCGAGGAGATGCCGGATCTCAAGATCCAAGGCGAGATGCTGGATCTTGCCAAGCACATCATCAACACCAAGAAGGGCGAGTTCGACCCGAAGCAGTTCGACGACCGTTACGAAGCGGCCGTCGCCGAACTGGTGAAGGCCAAGATCGAAGGCCGCACCCTTCCGAAGAAAAAGGCGCCGCCGGCTCCCAAACCGAGCGACCTGCTACAGGCTCTACGCGAAAGCGCCGGCATGGCGACGCCGGCCAAGACGAAGCGCACCGCTGCAAATGCCAATGCCGGAAAGAGCAGACAGAAGGCCGCGCGCGCGTCGACGACGAAATCACGCAGCCCAGCCGGCGCTCACCAGCGCCGCGCCGGGTGATCGGAGGTTTCCATGGCGATCCGGCCTTACTGGAAAGGCTACCTCAAACTGTCGCTCGTCACCTGCCCGGTGCAGATGATGCCGGCCACTTCCGAAAATGAGAAAGTGCGTTTTCATACGCTCAATCGCGCCACCCAAAACCGCGTCGTTAGCCACTATGTTGATGCCGTCACCGGCAAGGACGTGAAAGATGAAGACGAGGTGAAAGCCTATCAGCGTGGCGAGAACGAATATGTCTTGCTTGAAGACGAGGAGTTGGAGAACGTTGCGCTTGAAAGCACCAAGACGATCGATATCGAGGTCTTTACGCCGCGCAACGGCGTCGAATGGATCTGGCTCGACACGCCCTACTATCTTTCACCGGACGATCCGGTCGGCCAGGAGGCGTTCTCGGTGATCCGCGATGCGATGGCCGCCGAGGACATGGTCGGCATCTCGCGACTGGTGATTGCGCGCCGCGAGCGCGCCGTGATGCTGGAGCCACGCGGCAAAGGCATCGTTCTTTGGACCCTGCGTTACGGGGACGAGGTGCGCGACGCGGAGAGCTATTTCGAGCGGGTGGACGATCAACCGGCGGACAGTGAGATGATGCCGCTGGTCCAGCAGCTCATCAAGAAGCAGACGCAGCACTGGAACCCGAAGATGGTCTCCGACCCGGTGCAGGATAGGCTGCTCGATATCATCGAGGCCAAGAAGAAACAAATGAAGAAGCCCGTCAGAGCAAAATCCAAGGGCAAGGAGAAGGCGGAGCCGGTGCCCAGCAACGTCATCAACATCATGGACGCCCTGCGTAAATCCGTCGACGCCGAGAACCGACCCGACAGGCATTGAGCGATGACCAGACCGCGCGGCCCCTCCGCTCCGCTTCTTCGCGACTCGAATTCCTCCATACAATCACGACCTCTCCGTCGGCGTGATCCCGACCAGCCAAACCTGCCGTTCGATGCGATGCCGTCGAGAGTGGAGCCGTGCCTGGCCTTGCTGAAGCAGACGGTGCCGCAAGGGCCGGATTGGCTTTATGAGGTGAAGTGGGACGGTTACCGATTGGCGCTCCACATCGAGCCAAAGGGCATCCGCGTTCTCACCCGTGGCGGACATGACTGGACCCACCGATTTCCTAATATCGCCGCGGGGGCAAGAGAACTCGGTGTATCGACCTGCATTCTCGACGGAGAAGCGGTCGTCCTTGATGACGAGGGTCGCTCCGACTTTGGGGCGTTGCAGCGCTCGCTCGGCGGACGCGGCGGCAAACGGATCTCGACCGAATCCATCTTCTACGCCTTCGATCTATTGTATCTCGACGGTCACGACCTGACGCGCACCGAGCTCTCGGTCCGCCGCCATCTTCTCGAAGATCTGATCCCTGAGACCGACGATGGCGCTATTCGGTTCTCGCAAGACCTGGATCTAGGTGGCGAGGAACTGCTTGAGCACGCATGCCATCGGGGTTTGGAAGGCATCATTGCAAAGCGCAGGGATAGCCCTTACCGCAGTGGTCGTCTGGGGGACTGGCAGAAGATCAAGTGCGTTCAGAGCGAAAGTTTCATGATCGTCGGGTACGAGGAGTCGGTCAGCAACCGCGGTGGGCTCGGTAGTCTTTTGCTTGCGGGTCGAAAGGCTCACGACTGGATCTATGTCGGCTCCGTCGGCACAGGATTCAACCGAACGGAGGCGGAGTATCTGCGCAAGACGTTGAACCGCCTCCAGACAAAAAAACCTGTTGTGCCGCTCAAAGGAAAGCGCCTCGTCTTTTCCCAACCGACCTTGATTGCCGAGATCGAGTTTCGCGGCTGGACGCGTGAGGGCAGCCTCCGCCACCCCTCATATAAAGGCCTCCGCGAGATCCAGGATAACGCCGCGGTCTTCGATATGACTGATGCCCCCGCGATCCCATGAACTCCGGCACTGCGATCGAAATCTTGCAAGGGCCAACTGCGACCTGTGCCCAATCCTCGCCCTGTCAGGCGGCATGTTTGCCGGTGCGGCCGAGCCTCTTGATCGCCTGCTCCAGGGGACGCTGCCCCTCGCAATAATCCTTCCAGGCGGATGACTTCGATAGCAAAGCAGGCACGGTTCGGATCGTAAACCTTTTAGGATCGAGGTCCGATTTCACCTGCGTCCACGTCAGAGGCATTGACACGGTCGCCCCTGGGCGGGCTCGAGGGGAGAGCGGCGCCACGGCCGTCGCCATGCGATCATTGCGCAGGTAATCGAGGAAAATGCGACCGCCCCGCAGGCTCTTGGTCATCTTGATAAGGTAGAGATCGGGGTTGTTTCGGGCCATCTGCTGGCAGACGTCATGCGCGAAGGCCTTTGCCTCGGGCCATGACATCGGTTTTCGTTTGTTGACTGCAAGCGGGGTCACGACATGCAAGCCCTTGCCGCCCGTCGTCTTGCAGAAGCTGATCAATCCGAGGTCTTCCAGCCGGTCGCGCATCTCGCGGGCAGCGGCAACAACCGTGGAAAAGGGAACATCGGGACCGGGATCAAGATCGAATACCAGGCGGCCGGGAACTTCCGGTTGCCCGGGTTCACAGTTCCACGGATGGAGCTCGACCGCCGCGATTTGGGCGACTGCGGCAAGCCCTTCGATGCGGTCGATCTGGAGGTATGGCTTCTTGTCGCCGAATACCTTGACCAATTCGAGCAGTTTGGATTGTCCAGGCATGGCATGACGCTGGAAGAACTGCTCGCCACCAACTCCATCCGGCGCGCGGATGATGGAGCAGGGCCTGCCCTTGAGGTGCTCGATCATCCAGTCGCCGACCGCCTCGTAATAGCGGGCAAGGTCTTCCTTGGTTACCGGCTCACCATCATTGGCATCCGGCCACAATGGTTTGTCCGGGCTTGAAATCAGCACACCCATGACATCGGCCTTCTGACCCCTGCGGCGCGTCGATTTTGGTTCGGCCCGCGGAGCCGGTTCCGCAATCTCGGCCTTGGAGGATCTTAGCGGTCGCTCCGCCTCGACTTCCTTGGCCGGCTTATCTTCACGCAAGCCCTTGAAGGCCGCCTGCCGGACGAGACCGTCCGCGGTCCAGCCCTCGAATTCGATCTCGGCGACAAGCTCGGGCTTCACCCAGACGACGTCAGCCTGCTTCTTCGGCGCGCCGATACCGGTGAACGGCGACTTCGCCGTCTCCAGCGCCTTCAGTTTCGGAAACAGCGTTTCGACTTTCTTGGCGCCGTAGCCGGTCCCGACACGGCCGACATAGACAAAGTGATCGTCGCCGAAAACGCCGACGAGAAGGGAACGAAACTTGCCGTTGGTCTTGGCATAGGCGCCGATGACCACCTCGTGCCCCGCCCGGCATTTCGACTTCGCCCAGCTTGCCGTTCGACCGGATTGATAGGGGGCATCTGCCTTTTTCGATACAATGCCTTCCAACGATAGCTTGCATGCCGACCTGAGCACGGCGTCGCCGCCGCCTGTGAAATGTTCGACGTAGCGGATGCGAGGGTCGTTGCCAGCCTCCGCGAGAAGCTCCTGCAGTCGCGTCTTTCGTTCAATGATGGGCTTGAGGCGGAGATCCTCACCGCCGTCATAGAGGAGGTCGAAGGCGAAGTAGACGAGGCTGCCGGTCTTGCCTTCCGACAGTGCCGCCTGAAGCGCGGCGAAGTCGGGCGCGCCGTGCTCATCGAGAGCGCAGATTTCACCATCGATTATGCAGTCTGGAAGCGCTGACGCCGCCTCGGCGATTTCGAGGTATTTGGCCGTCCAGTCGAGACCTTTTCTGGTTTTCAGCGTCGCTTCGCCGTCGAGCACACGCATCTGGATGCGGTAGCCATCGAACTTGATCTCGTGGATCCAGTCGTTCCCGCCGGGTGGCCGCTCCAGCTTCTCGCAAAGCTGCGGCGCGATGAAATCCGGAAGATCAACCGCCGTTGCGGTGCTGGCGCGCTTTCCGCCTCTCGCCTCCTGCCGCTCCTCGGCGGCCAGTCCGTGATTGCTGTCCCAGACGGCGTCGGCCTGGATCTTGCCGCCCTCCACCATGAAGGGTTTCGGCTTGCGCCCCTTGCCGGCCTCGATCATTTCCATGCTGCGGCCCGAGGCGACCGAGGTGACGTTCTCTTCCAGAATGGCAGCACCGTCTTCCTCCACGGAGAACTCGTCGTGATGCTTGATCAGCAGCCAGTTGGTACGCTTGCTGCGGTCGCGATCGTTGCGCATGCGCACAAGCACGAAGCTGCCGTGCAAGCGCTCGCCCTCGAGCGTGAACTTGAAATCGCCCTTGGCAAGCGCCTGCTCAGGGCTCTTCCGCCCCTCCGGCTCCCAATAGCCGCGATCCCACAGCATGACCGTGCCGCCGCCATACTGACCTTTCGGAATCGTCCCTTCGAAATCGCCATAATCGAGCGGATGGTCCTCGACCTCGACGGCCAGCCGCTTGTCTTGCGGATCGAGCGACGGACCTTTCGTAACGGCCCAGCTCTTGAACACGCCGTCGAGCTCAAGCCGCAGGTCGTAGTGCAGACGTGTCGCATCGTGCTTCTGAATGACAAAGCGGCGGCGGTTGCTCCGTTTGAGGGGCCGCTCGCCGCTGGGCTCAGCAGTCTTCTGAAAGTCGCGTTTTGATCGATAGCTTGATAGCTTGTCGCTGGCCATGGCTGTTCCCGGGCATTCGGTCCTCAAACGAAATATTGGTGATCGTTGTTCCAGCCGCGGCAGCGTTCCCCGTTTGAGTAGGCACGACAGCGACGGTTCTACGGGGAAACAACTACAATTTCAGCTCCGAAGCCCAGACGGCAAAGGAGATCGAGATGCCTTGGGTTTTGATCTGGCGCGGCTCCTCCCGGGGCCGCGCGACAGGTATCTTGAAATCAGGGTCCCGACGTGAACTGCGCACGCCTGGCCCTTAGCCAAGAGCAGCAACACGCGTGGGTCGCACCGGGCGGCTGGTAGCCTGCACCTGCCAGGGAGCCACGACCGCGGGCATGCCGGCTTCGACGCACGCGGCCATGAAAGCCTCCCGCGCAATCAAAGGGGCAATAACCCGGTTAAGAGCGCCCCGACAGGTCTTGACCGCGCGCTTGTGGCGCTCTCCGTGGCCCAGCGGCCATTCGTTTTCCAGGAAATCCAAGGCGTCATAGACGCCCGTAAAAGTTCGTTCCAGGCCGCACTGCAGCCGGACCGTCACTGGACGAGTCCAGAGCACATCGTTCAGCGGCATTTTCTTCTTCCTCCTTTCGATGCCAGCTTGATCCCGTAAAATATTGGAAATGGCTGCCGGTAGTTCAAGACCGCAGCGATAATCCGTTAATGGGTATGCCTACAGGACAAATTCCGCCTGCCGCTGTTGGATGCGAGAGAACGATTGCTACAGCTCCTCGGCTAGACGCGCCCGGGCGAGCCAGATCATCCCCGCTCCTCAGTAGGGGCCGTCGTCATAGAACCATGCGCCGAGCGGAAAATTCTTTGTTGCTTCGCCCGGAAGGGCTATATCCTCTGGTGATCTCATTGGATTGGATTGAAATGACTGACACTGTTCTCGACCGCTTCCTCCGTTATGTCGTTATCGACACTCAATCCGATCCCTCCTCGTCGACGCAGCCGACCACCGAGAAGCAGAAGGATCTCGGCCGGATTCTGGTCGACGAACTGCTGGAGATCGGGCTTTCCGATGCCCATCTCGATGAACATGGCTATGTCTATGCCACCATTCCGGCCAATAGCGACAAGGCGGTGCCGGTCATCTGTTTCTGCTCGCATATGGACACGGCGCCCGATTTCAGCGGCACGGATGTCAAGCCGCAGATCGTCAGGAGTTATGCCGGCGGAGATATCCGGCTTGTCGGCGATTCGAGCCGGGTGATCCGTGTCGCCGAGCATCCGGAGCTGAAAAACCAGATCGGCAACGACATCGTCACGACCGATGGAACGACATTACTCGGCGCCGATGATAAGGCGGGACTGGCGGAAATCATGACCGCGGCCGGGATTCTGGTCGACAATCCCGATATCCGGCACGGAACGATCAAGATCCTGTTCACGCCCGACGAGGAAGTCGGACGCGGTGTCAACAAGGTCGACCTGGATAAACTCGGAGCGGACTTCGCCTATACGATGGACGGCGAGACGGCGGGTCACATCGAGGACGAAACCTTCTCGGCCGACGGCGTCGAGATCGCCATAACAGGCGTGGCGATCCATCCGGGCTTCGCCAAGGACCGTATGGAGAACGCTATCAAGATCGCCGGCGCCATCATCGACCGGCTGCCGAAGGATTTGGCGCCGGAGACGACGGAAGGCCGGCAGGGCTTCATCCACCCGGTCGGCGTGACCGGCTCGATGGAAAAGGCGTCGCTGAGCTTCATCATCCGCGACTTCACGGAGGAGGGGCTAGCTGAGAAGGAGGCGATGCTCGAAACTATCGTCAAGCAGGTGATGTCTGCCTATCCAGGCTCGACCTACCATTTCCAGGTGACGGAGCAATATCGCAACATGAAGACGGTGCTCGACCGCCATCCGGAGATTGTCGAGAACGCGCTTGAAGCGGTGCGTCGTGCCGGCATGACGCCGGTGCGCGGCAGCATCCGCGGCGGTACGGACGGCTCCCGCCTCTCCTTCATGGGGCTGCCGTGCCCGAACATTTTTGCCGGCGGCCATGCCTTCCACTCGCCGCTCGAATGGGTGAGCCGCCAGGATATGGAAAAGGCGGTCGCAACGATCGTGGAGCTTGCAAAGATCTGGGAAGAGCGCGCCTAAGGCGCACTCAGGCTACCGACAAATGACCCGCGACGTCATCCTCGGCCTTGTGCCGAGGATCTGCGCCGGTCAATTAAGTGTCCGAAAATAAATGATTTCCTGTCAAGCAATTGCAGTGATCAGATGCTCGGCGCAAGGCTGGTAAGACCGAGCATGACTAGACCTTCTCAACAAACTGAGCGAGTTTAGGGCGCGCTTTTATAAACGCAAACCGAAACGGCATCAGCCGCCATTTACCGGGATCTCGCCGCGCAGCATCACGCTGTCATAGGCGGGACGGGGGGTCGGGATTGCGATCCGCATCGCCGGCTCGGGCGCAGGCGCGGTTTCCGGTTGGGTCACCGGAGCCGTTATCTGCATTGGCGCCGTGCTCGCCGTCGCCATCGGATCGGGCGCCGGCAGAGGAACGGGAACGGCCGAGGGTATCAGCGCCTCGAATTGCGGTGGCAGCATGCTTTCGCCGGGCACATAATTCATCGCCACCTCATAGGACGGCAGCGGCGGCGGCGTTTCCAGCATGCCGTTCGAATCGCGCTTCTCGTAGAAGGCGTTGCCGCCGGCGACCGTCACATAATGCATGTTGTCGTAGGGGAATTTCAGACCATCGGTGTGGAAGAACATTGCATCCTTCACGGCCGGATGGCGGGCCCCCTTCAGCAGGATCGCATCAGCCGCGGTGGCAAGTTCCGGTTCCGCCTGAGCCTTGACTTCGCGCGTCATGACCCCGGGCGCAAACTGCTTCTCCTGGGCGACGACACCGCAGATCGATGGGGGGTAGGCGCCTGACGTCAGCCTGTTCATGACGACGGTGCCGACGGCCAGATAACCATCCTCGTCGGAATGCTGCGATTCGAAATACATCGCGCGCTTCAGGCAGTCGCGATCCTTGGCGGTATAATTGAAAGTGACTTTCGCCGCTTGAGCCTGTTTTGTCTTTGCCGGCGTCGTCGCCGGCTTCGGTGTTGTGGTGCAGCTTGCAGCCGCCAGTCCTACGAATAAAATCCCGATCAGGGATTTTCCAAAGGAAATCTCCGCCCTCAACGCCAGGTGCCTCCTATGGGATTAGTCCAGCCCTTTATGATTAACGCGCAAAATCTTTTACTCGTCATATGACTGAAACACAAACAACCTGAGATCACAAAAGGCCGGATGGACTCCCGTCAAGGGCGATTCCGGCCGATGCCTGCGACCAGCTGCTGGATAAACGCGCAGGGTTAACGAATTATTAAGCAAGGCGCCGTGAGCGCGTCAGAAAAGACGCGCGCAATCGAGATCAGCCGCGGAACAGCTTCCAGCGGGTCGGCTTGAACGCCACGCGGTGACGGTCGAGCCGGTCAGCCTCGCTCGGCGGCAGCTCGATTTCGATATTTGGCCGGTCATTGCCGATATCGAGTTCGATATGGCGCGTACCGGCGACGCGGCGGCTGGAGACCGGCTGGCCGCCAATGCAGTTTTCGGCTGATTCGCAGAGCCTGACATCATGCGGGCGGAAGTAGAGCTGCGCCGGTCCATCCGGCTCGCCATCGGCATTGAGGCCGAGCGAGCGGCCTTCGAAGAGAATATCGCCGCCCGAAATCTCGACCTGCAGGCAGTTGGATTGGCCGATGAAGCCGAAGACGAAGGGCGAGTTCGGATAATCATAGACTTCGTCGGGCGTCCCGACCTGCTCGATCGCACCCTGGCTCATCACGACGACGCGGTCGGCAAGCTCCAGCGCCTCATCCTGGTCGTGGGTGACGAAGACGGTGGTGTGGCCGGTACGGTCGTGGATCTCGCGCAGCCATTTGCGCAGGTCCTTGCGCACCTGAGCATCGAGCGCCCCGAAGGGTTCGTCGAGCAAGAGCACATTCGGCTCGACGGCCATGGCGCGGGCGAGCGCCACGCGCTGACGCTGGCCGCCGGAAAGCTGGGCGGGATAGCGTTTTTCGAGGCCGGAAAGCTGCACGAGGTCGAGCAACTCCAGCGCCCGACGGCGGATGTCGGCCTTCGCGGGACGCCGGGCACCCTTTCTGACCCTCAGGCCGAAGGAGACGTTGTCGAGCACCGTCATGTAGCGGAAGAGGGCGTAATGCTGGAAGACGAAGCCGATATTGCGCTGCTGCACCGATTTTTTCGAGGCATCCTCTTCACCGAAGAAGATCTGTCCCTCGGTCGGGCTTTCCAGGCCGGCAATCAGACGCAGTAATGTCGTCTTGCCGGAGCCCGAAGGGCCGAGCAGTGCGATCAGCTCGCCGGAGCGGATGTCGAGCGAGACATCGTGGAGCGCCGGAAAACGATCGAATTCCTTGCGGATGTTTTGAACGCGTACTTCCATTCCAGATCCTTCAGTGCCGCCGGCTGGCGGAGATTTCAGCGCTGTAGCGCATTTCCAGCAGCGTCTTCAAAACAAGAGTCACGAGCGCGAGCAAGGCCAAAAGCGTGGCGACGGCAAAAGCGCCGGTGAAATTATATTCGTTATAAAGAATTTCGACCTGCAGCGGCATGGTGTTCGTCTGGCCGCGGATGTGGCCGGAGACGACAGAGACCGCGCCGAATTCGCCCATGGCGCGGGCATTGCAAAGCAGCACGCCGTAGAGCAGGCCCCATTTGATGTTCGGCAGCGTCACGTGCCAGAAGGTCTGCCAGCCGCTGGCGCCGAGCGACAGGGCTGCCTCCTCGTCGGCCGTTCCCTGCTCCTGCATCAGCGGGATCAGCTCGCGGGCGACGAACGGGAAGGTGACGAACATCGTCGCCAGGATCAGCCCCGGCACTGCGAAGAGGATCTTGATGTCGTTTGCGCTGAGCCAATGGCCGAGCCACGTGTTGGCGCCGAACAAGAGCACGAAGACCAGGCCCGAAATCACGGGTGAAACCGAGAAGGGCAGGTCGATTAGCGTCGTGAGGAATGCCTTGCCCTTGAACTCGAACTTGGCGATCGCCCAGGCGGCGGCGACCCCGAAGGCGAGGTTCAGCGGTACGCTGATGCCGGCGACGACGAGCGTCAGGCGGATCGCCGAGAAGGTCTCTGCATCGCCAAGCGCCTCGATGAAGGGGCCGGCACCTTTGCGAAAAGCTTCGACGAACACGGCGGCGAGCGGCAACAGCAGGATTAGCAGCAGGAAAAGCAGCGAAACGGCGATCAGCGTGTATCGCGCCATTCTGTGTTCGGTGGTCACCGAACGCAGTTTCGTCGGTTGAACGGTCGCATCAAGCGCCATAGCCGTACCTCCGCCTGCTCCAGCTCTGGATGAGATTGATGACGAGCAACAAGGCGAACGAGATCACCAGCATGATCGCCGCGATGCCGGTCGCTGCCGCATAATTATACTCTTCGAGTTTGATGACGATCAGCAGCGGCGCGATTTCCGATTTGAACGGCAGGTTGCCGGCGATGAAGATGACCGAGCCGTATTCGCCGACGCCGCGGGCAAAGGCGAGCGCGAAGCCGGTCAGCACGGCCGGCGCCAGCCCCGGCAGCAGCACGCGGAAAATCGTCTGGAAGCGGTTGGCGCCGAGCGTAGCCGCGGCCTCTTCGACCTCCTTGTCGATTTCCTCCATGACAGGCTGCACGGTGCGCACCACGAAGGGCAGGCCGACGAAGATCAGCGCCACGACGATGCCGGCCGGGGTAAAGGCAATCTTGATGCCGAGCGGTGTCAGCAACTGGCCGACCCAGCCGTTCGGCGCGTAGAGCGCCGCCAATGCAATGCCGGCGACGGCCGTCGGCAGCGCGAAGGGCAGGTCGACCATGGCGTCGATGACGCGCTTGCCGGGGAAACGGTAGCGTACCAGCACCCAGGCGAGGATGATGCCGAAGACGGCGTTGATAATCGCAGCGATGAAAGCGCTGCCGAAGCTGATGCGTAGCGCGTTCAATATGCGCGGATCGAACGCGATCGACCAGAATTTCTCCCAGCCGAGCGCGCTCGACCGGACGGCAAGGCCGGAGAGCGGGATGAGGATCAGAAGGGTGAGCCAGGTCAATGTAAGACCGAGCGCCATTCCGAAACCCGGAATGACGCTCGGCCGCTTGAACCGCCACCGCGTGGGGCTATGTGCTTTCATGAAGTCTATTATTGGGCCGGCTTGTAGATTTGGTCAAATACCCCGCCATCGCCGAAGAATTTCGGCTGGGCTTCCTTCCAGCCGCCGAAGTCGTCGATGGTGGCGAGCTGCAGCTTCGGGAAGCGGGCGATATCGGCCGGATCGGCGGCTTCAGGCTTGATCGGCCGGTAGTAGTGCTTTGCGGCGATCTTCTGGCCTTCATCCGAATAGAGGTAGTTGAGATAGGCTTCGGCGACCTTGCGCGTGCCCTTCTTGTCGACATTGCCGTCGACGACGGCGACTGGCGGGTCGGCGCGGATAGAGAAGCTTGGCGTCACGATCTCGAACTGGTCAGGACCGAGCTCTTCGAGCGAAAGATAGGCTTCGTTTTCCCAGGCGAGCAGCACGTCGCCGAGGCCGCGCTGGACGAAGGTGGTCGTGGCGCCGCGGGCGCCGGTGTCGAGAACAGGAACATGCTGCAGCAGTGTCGTCACATATTCCTGCGCTTTGGCATCGTCACCGCCATTTGCCTGCTTGGCCCATGCCCAGGCTGCCAGGAAGTTCCACCGTGCGCCGCCCGAGGTCTTGGGGTTGGGGGTGATGACCTGCACGTCATCCTTGACCAGGTCGCCCCAGTCCTTGATGCCCTTCGGGTTGCCCTTGCGGACGAGGAAGACGACCGTCGACGTATAGGGCGTCGAATTGTTGGGCAACTTGGTCTTCCAATCGGCCGGGATCTTGCCGGTCTTCTTGGCGATGGCGTCGATATCGCCTTCGAGGGCCAGGGTGACCACGTCTGCGTCGAGACCGTCGATGACCGAGCGGGCCTGAGCGCCGGAGCCGCCATGCGAGGCCTGGATCGTCACGGTTTCACCCGTATCTTTCTGCCACTTGGCGGCAAAGGCGGCGTTGAAATCCTTATACAATTCGCGAGTCGGATCATAGGAAACGTTGAGAAGCGTTTGATCGGCGAATGCCGGAGCGATGCCCCCGATCGCAAAGCTGCCTGCCATGACCGCGGCTGCGATGAGCCGGGTGAACCGTTGTGTCTGCATTGAGGAACCCTCTCCTGTTATGTCTTAACTCTATCAAGTCAGTCGTATAATGAAACAAAGGTTCTTCCGGTTCCGGGCTTGGCCTTAGAATGTCATTCCATTTCGGGGCTGATTTGGAAATGAGCGTGCCGAAGTTGGCCGCGGCCAATTGGGGCAGACCGTGTTTTTTTAGCCACAGTTCTTCCACGAAAGCGCCATGGTGAAACCGATTTTTGCGATGGTTTTGCCGCGATGACACTTGCGGATTCCTATATGGGCCTCCGTGCGGTCGTGTTCACCGGCCGCTACGTGGGGGCATCCCTTGAAATGCGCCTCACAATTCAAACCTGTTAGGGCCATTCAAAATGAATATCAGAACTATCCTTTTTGCCTCCGTTGCCGCCCTTGCCGCGGCCTCCGGAGCACGCGCAGCCGACGCCATCGTGGCGGCGGAACCCGAGCCCGTGGAATATGTTCGCGTTTGCGACGCTTACGGTACCGGCTATTTTTATATTCCGGGAACGGAAACATGCCTGTCGATCGGCGGTTACATCCGTACCGAAGTGCGCTTCGGTGACAACATTGCCGGAGATTCCGACGTAAACTTCTGGACTCGCGGTCAGGTCACCTTCCAGGCCAAGAACGACACCGAGTACGGCACGCTGACCGGCGTCCTGACGCTGCGTTACAATGCCGACAACGCCTCCGATCAGGAAGCGCTGCTGGACGAGGGCTACATCGATATCGCCGGTTTCCGCGTCGGTAAGCTCTATAGCTGGTGGGACGACGACATGAGCGGCGAGACCGATACGCTCGCCAGCAACGAGACGACCCACAACTCGATCCGTTATCAGTACGAGAATGGCGCTTTCGCCGCCGGCCTCTCGGTCGACGAGCTGGAAGAAGACTATGCCACCAAGCCGGGCGAAGGCCCGAACAACTTCGGTGTCGCAGGCCAGGTTTCCTACAAGGCCGGCGCCATCAGCGCTTACCTGCTTGCCGGTTATGACACCGACACCAGCGAAGTCGCCGTCCGCGGCATCGTCTACGCCGACATCGGTCCGGGCACGCTCGGCATCGCCGGCGTCTGGGCAAGCGGCGCCAACTACTACTACGAAGAGTCCGAATGGACGATCGCAGCAGAATACGCCTTGAAGGTCAACGACAAGTGGACGGTAACGCCGGGGTTCCAGTACTTCGAAAACATCGCCCTCGAGGCTGACGGTAACGGCTTCACTGGCGGCAGCGCCTACACGACCGGGGTGACGATCGAC
Organism: Rhizobium sp. BK049; assembly: GCF_014193135.1. NCBI lineage: Bacteria > Pseudomonadati > Pseudomonadota > Alphaproteobacteria > Hyphomicrobiales > Rhizobiaceae > Rhizobium > Rhizobium sp. BK049. Next base: position 93,735 of record NZ_JACHYV010000009.1, on the reverse strand, counting down.
TACCGCATCGTCGACGACCTCAGGACGAAGCTCAGCGTGCAGTACCACGATGAGGACGAAGGCGACGACGAAGTCTTCGGCTTCCTGCGCTTCCAGCGCGATTTCTAAGTCAGTTTGATTTCAGACGAGCGGGCGCGGCCTTCGGGCCGCGCCTTTTTATTTCCGAGAATCAGCGATGAAATCGGAATAGAATTCGTCCGCCGTCCTTGCCTTGCGCACGGCGGCAAGCACGCCGTCCGATTGCAGCCGCCGGCGATGGCCGAGAGCACATTCAGATATTCGCCGCGATTGTTCGCCCCGAAAATGAGCACGAAGGCGATATCGGTCGGGATATCGTCGATCGCCTCGAAATCCAGCGGCTGCGCGAAACGAATGAGAAGGCCGCCAAGGCTCGTCATGCCGTCTATGGCGGCATGCGGGATGGCAATGCCATTGCCGATCCCCGTAGAGCCGAGCCTCTCACGCGCTTCGAGCGCCTTCAGGATGGTCTGGCCGTCGACGGAGAAGGCCTTCGCCGCCTTATCGGCGATGATCTGCAGCGCGCGCCATTTCGTCGGTGCCGAGACACCGATGAAAGTGTGCTCCGGCCGGATGATGTTGGGAAGGTTCATGTGATTCTCGATGTGGGCGGCTCGATGTGGTCGGCATCGGGAGGGAGGAGATGTCAGTCCGGTTCCCTGAGCCGATAGCCGACGCCGGTTTCGGTGGTGATATAGTGTGGCTGGTCGGGGCTCTGCTCGATCTTTTGCCTGAGCTGCCTGATATAGACGCGCAGATATTGCACGTCAGCCGCCGGCCCCCATACCTGCTTCAAAAGAAACTGGTGTGTCAGCACCTTGCCGGCATGCTGGGCGAGCACGCGCAAGATGTCATATTCCTTAGGCGACAATTTCATTTCCTCGCCGTCGACCTTGACGATGCGTTTGACGAGGTCGACCGACAGCCCGCCGGTCTGGAAGATCGCCTTTTCGCCCTGCTGCTGCAAGCGATGGCGCAGCGCCACGCGGATGCGGGCGCCAAGTTCGTTGATGCCGAAGGGCTTGGTGACATAATCGTCGGCGCCGCTTTCCAGCGCCTTGACGATGCCGGCCTCGTCGGTGCGGCTGGAGAGGATGACGACGGGTAGGGACAGGCCTTCGTCGCGCCACTCCTGCAAGAGGTCATGGCCAGGCGTGTCGGGCAGGCCGAGATCGAGCAGGATGAGATCGGGCCTGCCGTCGGCAACCGATTGGCGGGCGATTGCCGCATTCGGCGCCTCCTGCACCTCGTACCCCTGCGCGGTAAGGCCGACGCGAAGAAGCTTGCGGATTGGAGGCTCGTCGTCGACGACGAGGATCTTGACGGCTGAACCGGTCATCTGAGTTCATCCAGTTTCGGTATGTCGTTGGGTTTCGGCAGGCGGATGGTGAAGACGGCGCCCGGGCGGCCCTTTCGGTTGGCGGCGGTGATCGTGCCGCCCATCGCCTCGACGAAACCGCGGCAGATGGAAAGGCCGAGGCCGGTGCCGGCGCGCACCTGATCGCCCTTGCGCACGCGATAGAAGGTGTCGAAGACGCGGGTAAGGTCGGCGGGTGGAATGCCTGGGCCTTCGTCCGAGACCTGCAGGACGACGTTGTCGGCATCGGCCCAGCCCTCAATATGGACCACCGATCCCTCGGGCGCATATTTCGCGGCATTGTCGAGGAGGTTGAAGATCACCTGCTCGAACAGGACAGGATCGACGCGCACCATCGGCAGGTCGGCGGGAATGCTCGTCTCGGTCTTGTGGCGCTCGAGGATCTTTGCGGCGCGGCGCAGCGCGCTGCCGACGATATCGCCGGCATAATGCAGCGCAAAATTCGGCTCCATCGCACCGGATTCGATCTTGGTCATGTCGAGCAGGTTGGCGATGAAACGATTGAGGCGCTCGGATTCGTCGACGACGGTGGAAAGCAGATCGGCGCGGTCCTCCTCCGGCATGGAGGCGAAATAGTCGCGCAGCGTGCCGGTGGCGCCGAGGATAGCCGCAAGCGGCGTTTTCAGATCATGCGAAATCGAGGTGAGCAGGGCCGAACGCAGCCTGTCGGCTTCGGCCGCAAGCTTTGCCCGGTCGACATCGGCGACGAGCTGGACGCGTTCGATCGCAAGAGCCGCCTGATCGGCCAGCGCATCGAGCAGCCGCTGCTGCTCCGGCGTCAGCAGCGGCCCGTCGCGGCGGTCGCTGTCGAGGCCGATGACGCCGACGGCGGTGCGCCCGGTCCTCAGCGGCACATAGAGCCGCTTGGCGCCGGGCAGGGTATCGGCGCCGCGGCCGGCGGCGTGATTGTGCTCCCAGGCCCAGCGGGCGGCGGCGATATCGGCATCGTCGAGCGTGTCGTCGGGCGGATAACCGGCCTTGACGGCGATGGTGCCCTCTTCCGGCAAGAGCAGCACGACACGGACCTTCAGCATGGAGGCGAGCTGGAAGGCGGTCGCCCAGAGCACGTCGTCGAGCGTACCGGTGCCGGCGAGCTTCTTTGAGAAAAGATAGAGATCTTCCGTCGTGCGGGCCCGCTGCCTGGCGGCGGCCGCCTGCCGCTGCACGGTCGCGGTCAGATTGCTGGCGATGATGGCGACGCCGAGGAAGAAGAACAGGGCCAGCACGCTTTCCGGATCGCTGATCGTCAGCGTATAGCGCGGCGGCAGGAAGAAGAAGTTGAAGGACAGCGCGCCGAGAATGCAGCTGTAGAGCGCCGGCCGTAACCCATGCAGCACGGCAGAGGTCAGCACCGCCATCAGGAACACGAGGGCAAGGTTACGCACGTCGAGCACCTGATCGAGCACGATGCTGACGCCAAGCGCGATGACAACATAGACGGTCGCCAGCAGATAGGCTCTGAAATCGAATTCAGGGGCCGTGGCCGCCGCCCGGATGCCGCGCGCGGTGGTGCCGTCCTTCTCATTGCCGGAAATGACATGGACGCTGATCTCGCCGGTCTTGCGGATCAGTTCGTCGGTGATTGAACGGCTCCACCAGTCGCGCCACGTCGCCATTTTGGGGGCGCCGATGACGATGTGGGTGACATTGTTTGCCGTGGCGTGACGGACGAGCTCTTCGGCGACCTCGCGGCCCGGAATTGTGATCGCCTCGCCGCCGAGCTGTTCGGCAAGACGCAGCGTTGCGGCAACAGTGTCGCGCTCGGCTTCGGTCAGATTGACCGAACGGTTGGTCTCGACATAGACGGCGGCCCAGGGCGCGCGCAGGCGCGAGGCCATACGAGCTGCATATCGCACCAGCGAGGCGGAGCGCGGGTGATGGTCAATCGAGACGAGGACACGTTCGCCCGCCGCCCAAGGGCCGGAGATCGCGTGAGCCTGCATATGGGTGAGCAACTGATCGTCGACGCGCTGGGCGGTCTTACGCAGCGCAAGTTCTCTCAGCGCCGTCAGGTTGCCCGGGGTGAAATAGTTTGCCAATGCCCGCTCGGCGGTGCGGGGCACATAGACCTTGCCGTCATGCAGGCGCTTGATCAGATCGTCCGGCGTCAGATCGATGATCTCGACGTCGTCGGCCAGGTCGATGATCGAATCCGGCACCGTCTCGCGCACACGGATGCGGGTGATCTGCGAGACGACGTCGTTCAGGCTTTCGACATGCTGGATGTTGAGCGTCGTGTAGACGTCGATGCCGCGGCCCAGCAATTCCTTGACGTCGAGGTAGCGCTTCGGATGGCGGCTGCCTTCGGCATTGGTATGGGCGAGTTCGTCGACCAGAACGAGATCGGGCCTGCGGGCGAGGATGCCGTCGAGGTCCATTTCCTCGAGCGGACGGCCCTTATAGTCGATTTTGACGCGAGGAATGATCTCGAAACCGGCGAGCAGTGCCTCGGTCTCCTTGCGGCCGTGAGTCTCGACGACGCCGATGACAACGTCGAGGCCGTCGGCGAGTTTGGCACGACCGGAGACCAGCATTTCATAGGTCTTGCCGACACCTGGGGCGGCGCCCAGAAAGATCTTCAGACGGCCGCGCATCTCCGCCCGGGCTTTTTCGAGAAGCGCATCGGGCGAGGGCCTGCCGGCCTGGTCGCGGTTGTCGTCTGGCATGCGTGTTGTCTTTCTGCGAATGGCTGCAATCGAGGTTGGCGGATGGCATTCCCGATGTTTACGCGGCGAGATCAGCCCCTCATCCGGCTGCCGCCACCTTCTCCCGGTAAACGGGGCGAAGGGGACGCGCCGCGACCTCTCCGTCCCTCGCCTAGCTCTCGCTTGGCACGTCCCCTCTCCCCGTCAGAACGGGGGGAGTTTTAGGGTGAGGGGCAGCCGTTAGCGCCAACCGGACATCAGTGAGTCAAGCCCGAGGATGGCGGAGAGTGGGGTTGGCCTTGTCGCCAAACCACAGCATCTAACCTGCCAAACTCACTCAGTCATAGAAGCATCAAGGCTCTGGTTCAACGCCAGAACATTGACGGTAGGTTCTCCCAAAAATCCGAGTTCGCGGTCCCGGACGGCGCCGTCGACCAACGCCTTGATCTTCGCCTCGTCGATGTTACGTGCCTTGGCGACGCGCGCCACCTGGAAGTAGGCGGCCTCCGGCGAAATATCAGGATCGAGCCCGCTGCCGGACGCGGTGACGAGGTCGGCCGGCACCTTGGCGTTTGGGTTTGCCGCCTTGGCTGTTTCGTAGTCGCGCTTTACGCGGTCGATCAGTTTCTGGCTGGTCGGGCCGAGGTTCGAGCCGCCGGAGGCGGCGGCATTGTAGCCATCGCCGGCGGCTGAGGGACGGCCGTGGAAATACTTGTCGCTGGTGAACGCCTGGCCGATCAGCCTGGAGCCGATCACCTGACCGTTCTTCTCGATCAGGCTGCCATTCGCCTGGGTCGGGAAGAGCGCCTGGGCCGCTCCCGTCATGGCGAGCGGATAAAGCAGGCCCGTGATGGCTGCAGTGGCAACGATCATAACGACGGCCGGGCGAAGTTCTTTCAACATTGTTCTTAGCTCCTAGAGATGTCAGGCGAGACGGAGGGCCGCGACGGCCATGTCGATCGCCTTGATGCCGATGAAGGGAACCACAATGCCGCCGAGGCCGTAGATCAGCAGGTTGCGTGACAGAAGCGCGCCAGCGCCGATCGGACGGTAACGCACACCCTTCAGCGACAGCGGGATCAGCGCGATGATGATCAACGCGTTGAAGATGATCGCCGAAAGGATGGCGCTCTGCGGAGTCGAAAGCCCCATGATGTTGAGGATGCCGAGCTGCGGGTAGAAGGTCAGGAACATCGCCGGGATGATGGCGAAATACTTGGCGATGTCGTTGGCGATCGAGAAGGTCGTCAGCGCGCCGCGTGTCATTAACAGTTGCTTGCCGATTTCGACGATCTCGATGAGCTTCGTCGGGTCGGAGTCGAGATCGACCATGTTGCCGGCCTCGCGGGCGGCGACGGTGCCGGTGTTCATGGCAACGCCGACGTCGGCCTGGGCCAGCGCCGGGGCATCGTTGGTTCCGTCGCCGCACATGGCGACGAGCTTGCCCTTGGCCTGTTCCTCGCGCATCAGCGCCAGCTTCATCTCGGGTGTTGCCTGGGCAAGGAAGTCGTCGACGCCGGCTTCGGCGGCGATGGCCGCTGCTGTCAGCGGATTGTCGCCTGTTATCATGACGGTGCGGATGCCCATGCGGCGAAGCTCGGTGAAGCGTTCGCGGATGCCGCCCTTGACGATGTCCTTCAGCTGGATGATCCCGAGCAACCTGCCGTCGCGAGCAACGGCGAGCGGCGTGCCGCCTGACTTGGCGACCTCGTCCGATATCGACTGCAGCTCGCGCAACAGCTCGTTGCCATTCTTCGAGGGGGCGTCGCCTTTGACATAGGCGAGCACCGTATCGACCGCGCCTTTGCGGATCGAAGCGCCTTCGAGATCGACGCCGCTCATGCGGGTCTGGGCGGTGAAAGGCACGAAGCTGGCCTTGAGACTCGCCATGTCGCGGCCGCGGATCGCATATTTCTCCTTGGCGAGCACGACGATCGAACGGCCTTCCGGCGTTTCGTCGGCAAGCGAGGCGAGTTGCGCGGCATCAGCGAGCTCCTGTTCGGAAACGCCGCGCACCGGGTGGAAGGCCGTCGCCTGGCGATTGCCGAGCGTGATCGTGCCGGTTTTATCGAGCAGCAGCGTGTCGACGTCGCCGGCCGCTTCGACGGCACGGCCGGACATCGCAAGCACGTTGAAGCGGACGAGCCGGTCCATGCCGGCGATGCCGATCGCCGACAGGAGCGCACCGATCGTCGTCGGGATCAGGGTGACGAAGAGGGCGACGAGCACGATGATCGGGATCGAGCCGCCGGCATAGATGGCAAAGCTCGGGATCGTCGCCGTCGCCAGCACGAAGATCAGCGTCATGCCGGCGAGCAGGATGTTGAGCGCGATCTCGTTCGGCGTCTTCTGGCGCTGCGCGCCCTCGACCAGCGAGATCATCCGGTCGAGGAAGGTGGAGCCGGCCGCCGCGGTGATGCGCACGCGGATCCAGTCGGAGAGCACCTGCGTGCCGCCTGTCACCGCCGAACGGTCGCCGCCGGATTCGCGGATGACAGGAGCGGATTCACCTGTGATCGCCGCTTCGTTGACGGAGGCGACACCTTCGATGACTTCGCCGTCCGAGGGAATGATGTCGCCGGCCTCGACGAGCACGATATCGCCGACCTTGAGGCTGGTGCCCGGCACCATGCGGTAATCGCCGCCGTTGGCTGTCAGCAGCTTGGCCTGGGTTTCGGTGCGCGCCTTGCGCAGCGAATCTGCCTGCGCCTTGCCACGGCCTTCGGCGACGGCCTCGGCGAAATTGGCAAAGAGCACGGTGAACCAGAGCCAGAGATTGATCTGGAACGAGAAACCGAGATTGCCGTTGCCCGCCATGAGATCGCGCAGGAAGAGCACGGTGGTCAGCACTGAAACAGTGGCCACGACAAACATGACGGGATTTCTGGCAAGGGCGCGTGGGTCGAGCTTCTTGAAGGCGGCGCCGACGGCCGGAATAAGGATGCGAGAATCGATGATGCTCGCGGATTTTGCCTGGCTCATAAGAGACTCCAGCTTTGAAACGAGGACGACGAGGAAACCTGGGGATGTGGGTTACGGCATCGCCTCAGAAGGTCTGTCCGGCGATCGCGACGAGGTGTTCGACGATTGGACCGAGGGCCAGCGCCGGGAAGAAGGTCAGGCCGCCGACGATCAGAATCGTGCCGATCAGCAGGCCGACGAAGAGCGGACCGTCGGTCGGAAAGGTGCCTGCCGAGGCCGGAACTGTCTTCTTGGCGGTGAGCGAACCGGCAATGGCGAGCGCCGGGATGATGACCAGGAACCGGCCGGCAAGCATGCCGATGCCGAGTGTCACATTGTACCAGGGCGTGTTGCCTGTAAGACCGCCGAAGGCCGAGCCGTTATTGGCCGCAGCCGAGGTATAGGCATAGAGGATCTCGGAGAAGCCGTGCGGTCCGGGGGTGCCGACCGAGGCGACAGCGGAGGGCAGCACCGTGGCCATGGCGGTAAAAACAAGCATGGCGAGCGGCAGGCAGAGGATGGCGAGAACGGCCATCTTCATTTCTTTCGCCTCGATCTTCTTGCCGAGATATTCCGGCGTACGCCCGACCATCAGCCCGGCGACGAAGACGGCGACGATGATGAACACCAGGATGCCATAGAAGCCGGCGCCGACACCGCCGACAATGATTTCGCCGAGCTGCATGTTGATCAGCGGAATGAGGCCGCCGAGCGCGGTGAAGCTGCCATGCATGGCGTTGACGGCGCCACAGGAGGCGGCGGTGGTGATGACGGCGAAGAGCGAGGACAGCGCGACGCCGAAGCGGACTTCTTTCCCCTCCATATTGCCGCCGGCGAGGCCAAAGCCATGCATCAGCGGATTGCCGGCCGCTTCGGCCCAATACGTGATGCCGACGCCGACGACGAACAGCGCGCCCATCGAGGCCAGAATCGCCCAGCCTTGGCGCTGGTTGCCAACCATGCGGCCGAAGACGTTGGTCAGAGCCGCACCGATCGCGAAGATCGAAACCATCTGGATGAGGTTGGAAATCGCATCGGGATTTTCGAACGGATGGGCCGAATTGGCGTTGAAGAAACCGCCGCCATTGGTGCCGAGCATCTTGATGGCGAGCTGCGAGGCGACCGGGCCGAGCGCGATCGTCTGCTCGCCGCCTTCGAGAGTCGTCGCGTCGACATAGGGCCCGAGCGTCTGCGGTACGCCGAGATAGACGAAGACGAGCGTCAGCACGATGCAGATCGGCAGCAGGATGTAGAGCGTGCCGCGGATCATATCGACCCAGAAATTGCCGATCGCCTTGCCAGACGCCCGTGCGAAGGCACGGATGAAGGCGACGGCGATGGCCATGCCGGTGGCGGCGGAAAGGAAATTCTGCACCGTGAAGCCGGCCATCTGCGTCAGATACGACATGGTGCTTTCGCCGCCGTAGTTCTGCCAGTTGGTATTGGTGGGAAAGCTGACGGCGGTGTTGAAGGAAAGGTCGGGCGGAACAGCGGCCATGCCGGCCGGATTATAGGGCAGAACGCCCTGCAGGCGCATCAACGCGTAGAGGAGGAGGACGCCGAGAAGGTTGAACATTAGCATCGCCAAGGCATAGGAGGTCCAATGCTGCTCCTCGCCTTCGCCGGTGCCGGCCATACGGTAAAGTCCGCGTTCGATCGGGACGAGGACGCGCGAGAGGAACGTTCGCTCGCCATTATAGACGCGCGTCATATAGCCGCCGAGCGGTTTGACGAGCAAAAGGACGATCCCGCAATAGAGCAGGATCTGAAGCCATCCGTTGAGGGTCATGGAGCTAAAACTTTCAATACCCGGCTGGTTCTCGGTCGCGCAGCGCGGCCTCGCAAGCGCCGGTTCAGAAGCGTTCTGGGCGTAAGAGAGCGTAGGTGAGGTAAACGGTGAGAAACACGGTTACGGCGCCGCTCAGGACATAATCGAGGGTCATCGTCGCTTCTCCTTAGAGCTTGTCGCAGGCTGCGACATAGGCAAAGCACAGCGAGAAGAATAGGATCGCTGTGCCGAGCAGAATGGTATCCATCATGATCGTGACTCATGTTGTTCTTGTTGGAGTCAGACAAGACAAAGGGCCGCTGCCGTTGGAGACTGCCTTTTATGCTTTCTGGCGTGGAGAGGATCCTTCGATCTCTCGGGCACCAATATGGAGCCGGAGCGCATAAAGGTTCGAGACGGCCGAAACCGCATCAATATAAAAATCTTATAAATGCTTTCAGGCGGCTGCAGCGGGAACGAGAGCAGGGCGCGATCTTGAAATTCAAGGGTCGACCCGGAACTGGTAGCGGCCTTCGGCGCTGCGGCCGTCCATCGAGAGGACGCGCCAGTCGAGGGTATAGAGGCCGGGCGCCATTGCGGGATCGAGAGGGATCTTGAATATGGATCCTTCGGGGCCGGAGAGGAACGGCTTGCCGAGGGGGAGCGCCCTGCCTTGGGCATCGAGCAAGGTGGCGGTCGAGCGGGCAAGATCGACGGGACCGCTGAAGGTAAGCTCGACATTGGCCGGCACGAGTTCTTCTTCCTGCTGCTGCGAGGGCAGTGATGCTTGTTCGAGGGCCGCGGCCGCCTGGTTGCCGGCGAAAAGAAGGGATGCGAACAGGCAGAATGACACGACCGACTTCATGATGGCCTTCCTATATTGCCGAGCCATTGGCGCCGGGAGCCGTCATGCTCCCGCCACGCCGTGCGGGCTGCATGCTATCAACGCTGCCGGGGGCGATTTCGATCCCGCGTCCGCAGAATGACACGCATTGGCTGCCCCGGGTTGTCTCTGCGAAGGGCGGCGTTCAAATCGGCCACCAGTCTGCGCCAGAATTTTCGAAGCGGTCTAAGCATCCTCTGGGAAAGCCGGCTTCCGCCGACATTGTCGTTATCATGCTTCATCACTTGTCGCCTTCCCGCCTTGCCGTGGCTCACGAGTAAGACTGTACCGCGCGCTGTGCTCTTCCGGAATCATACGGAGGTTTATCGGCGCTTATCTTTCGGGCTACGCATATGAGCATTTCGTCGCGTGGTGGGCAAAAGCTTACTCAGCGGTTGAATCGAAGCGCCCTGCGGTCTTATAGTCGCCTCAACGGCACCTCTGAATCTTCAGGGCCATAGGGAAGGAAACCGACAATGACCAAAGTCCGTGCGCTGGTGCTGGAGCGCCAGCATGAGCTTGCGTTGCGCGATATCGATCTGCCGCTGGAGACAGGGCCAGGGCAGGTGAGGATCAAGATTCATACTGTCGGCGTCTGCGGTTCGGACGTTCATTATTACACCCACGGCAAGATCGGCCCGTTCGTCGTCAACGCGCCGATGGTGCTCGGCCATGAGGCGGCCGGCACGGTGGTCGAGGTCGGGGCCGGTGTGACACATCTGAAAATCGGCGACCGTGTCTGCATGGAGCCCGGCATTCCCGATCCGAACTCGAAGGCGAGCAGGCTCGGCATGTACAATATCGATCCTGCCGTCAGCTTCTGGGCGACACCGCCAATCCATGGCGTACTGACGCCCGAAGTGGTGCATCCGGCCAATTATACTTTCAAGCTGCCCGACAATGTCAGCTTCGCGGAAGGCGCGATGGTTGAACCCTTTGCCGTCGGCATGCAGGCGGCAGCCAAGGCGAAGATTGCGCCCGGCGATACTGCCGTCGTGCTCGGCGCCGGGCCGATCGGCACGATGGTCGCGATTGCCGCTCTTGCCGGCGGCTGCGCTCGCGCGATCGTTGCCGATCTCGCCCAGCCGAAGCTCGATATATCCGCGCAATATCAGGGTGTCATCCCGGTCAACATCCGCGAGAAGAACCTGGCCGAAGAGGTCGGTCGGCTGACCGACGGCTGGGGTGCGGATGTCGTCTTCGAATGCTCCGGGTCGCCGAAGGCCTGGGAGACGATCGTGGCGCTGCCGCGCCCGGGCGGTGTCATCGTCGCCGTCGGCCTGCCGGTGAACCCGATCGGCTTCGACGTCTCGATGGCCTCCACCAAGGAAATCCGCATCGAAACGGTGTTCCGCTATGCTCACCAATATGAGCGGTCGATCGCATTGCTCGGTTCGGGCCGGGTCGATCTGAAGCCGCTGATCTCCGAGACGTTCAAGTTCGAAGATTCGGTCAAGGCATTCGACCGCGCCGTCGAGGCCCGGCCGAGCGACGTGAAGCTGCAGATCGTTATGGAATAGCCGCCGCAGCGCCTTTACGGATGCCTGCCGCTTGGTTTCATCCTGCGAAAGAATAGAGCCGCGGCTGCGACGACAGCGGCGGCCGCGACGGCGATCAGCAGATGCCGGTGCAGGGGAAGGTGGCCCAGTATCTGCTGGATGCCGTTGCCGAACAGATAACCGAGTGCTGTGAAGAGCTGCCCCCACACCAGAGCGGCTACCGCATTCAGGATGACGAATTTACCGGTTGTTATCCGCGTCGTGCCAATGACGATCGGGCTGATCGTGCGCAAGCCGACGAGAAAACGGAACGCCAGGATGAAGCCGGTCTGATATTTTTCCAGCAGCCGTGTCGCACGGGCGAGCGCGGGTCGTTCCATCAGCCGGCGGACGGGAGCCCATTGCCCAGCATAGCGGCCGGCGAAGAACCAGAACTGATCGCCGGCGAAGGAGCCTGCGACGGCCGCGAGCGACGCCGACCAATAGGACAGCAGCCCGCGGTGGGAAATCACGCCGCCGAGAAAAGCCGCGGTTTCGCCCTCGAAGGCGGCGCCCAGAAAGATCGCCAGCAGGCCATAATTTTCGATCAGCAGTTCGATGGACACGCGTTCCTGGCCTTAAACCGGCTTCAAATCCCCAAGCAGTGTCGGAATCAGCTCCGACACTGTCGGATGGATCGGCACCGACCATTTCAGCGCGGGATAGGTGGTTCCGGCATTCATTGCATCGATCAGGCCGTGGATCACCTCGTCGCCTTCGATGCCGAGGATCGCCGCGCCGAGGATCTCTTTGGTCTCGGCATCGGCAATCACCTTCATGAAGCCCTTGGTCTCGCCGCGTTCATTGGCGCGTCCGACGCGGCTCATCGGCCGGGTCGAGACCATGATCCTGCGGCCGGAGGCGCGCGCCTGCTTCTCCGTCATGCCGACGCGACCGAGCGGCGGGTCGATATAGAGCGCATAGGCCGGGATGCGGCTCGAGACCTTGCGGTCCTCACCGTCAAGCAGATTGGCGGCGGCAATCTCGAAATCATTATAGGACGTATGCGTAAAGGCGCCGCGACCATTGCAGTCGCCGAGCGCGAAGATGCCCTCGACATTGGTGGCTAGCTTGTCGTCGACGGTGATATAGCCGCGCTTGTCGGTCGCCACGCCGGCGGCACCGAGGCCGAGGTCGTCGGTATTCGGTTGGCGGCCGGTGGCGATCAGAACATGGCTTGCTTCAATCTTCGCCGCGCCGGCGGTGACGCTCACTCCGCTGCCGTTTCGGGCAAAGGCGATGTCGCCGGCGTCGGTGTGGACTGCAATGCCTTCGGAACGGAGGATGTCGGCGATCGCGTCCGATATATCCTCGTCCTCGCGTGATGCGAGCTTCGGGCCGTGCTCGACGACGCTGACTTCGGCGCCGAAGCGGCGATACATCTGCGCGAATTCCAGCCCGATATAGCTGCCGCCGATCACCGCAAGGTGCCGCGGCAGCGTGTCAAGATGAATGATCGACGTGCTGGTGAGATAGTCGATATCGTCGATACCTGGCAGTTCGGGGATGACGGGCCGCGCGCCGACATTGAGGAAAATGCGCGGCGCCGTCAGTGTCTCGCCATTGACGCGGATGGTTTTCGCATCCTCGAAACGGGCATGGCCGTAGATCACGCTCATGCCCTCCATGCTGTCAAACCAGCCGATCAGGCCGTTGCGGGCATTCATCGTCACCGTTTCCGCCCGGGCTCTCACCACGTTCATGTCGATAGCGATTTCGCCGGGGATATTGACACCGTAGGCGGCGCCACTTCTTGCGACATGGGCAGCGCGGGCGCTGGCGACCAGCGTCTTGGTCGGCATGCAGCCGGCATTGACGCAGGTGCCGCCCAGAAATTTGCGTTCGATCAGCGCTACCTTCATGCCCTTTTCGACCATGCGGGCGGCGAGGAACGGGCCGGCCTGGCCGGCGCCGATAACGATGGCGTCGAAGCTCTTCATGACACGGCTCCCACGATTAATAGAGCGCCGACAACGGCAACGGCATCCTCGATGAGGGCGGCCGGCAGATCCTTGCCGAAGGCGGCGGCAAGCCTTTTGCGCAGGGCGGCGCCGCCATAGGTGCCGATGACGGCGCCGATCACCCCGGCGATCAGCCCGCCGAAAAGCAGGCTGCTCGCCGCGCCGATGGTGGCGCCGGCAAGTGCTCCGGTGACGATGCGGGCGGAGAACTGCACCGGTACCTTGCGCGACGGCGTCGACGGCAGCTGGTCGGTGATGAGTTCAACGATCGCGAGAAGGGTGAAAATCCAAGGCGTCCACCGGTAGCCCATGAAGGCAAGCGGCGTCTGCGACACGTCGAACCAGCCGAGCGCGGCGCCCCAGGCGACGGCAGCGGGCGCGGTCATGGCGCGAAGGCCAGAGATGACACCGATCACCAATGCAAGAAGCAGAAACATGCGCGATCCCCTCATTGCCGGCCGTGTGCCGCAGCCAGGGAAGGTCGCACATTGTCAGGCGCGTGGCAATTCGCCTGCGCTGACCGGCGCCGGGCAACTTAGTTCGCAAAGGCGGCGATGCCGGTAATTGCCCGACCAATGATCAGCGCGTGGATGTCGTGCGTGCCCTCATAGGTGTTGACGACTTCGAGGTTGACGAGATGGCGGGCGATGCCGAATTCGTCGGAGATGCCGTTGCCGCCGAGCATGTCGCGGGAAGCACGCGCGATCTCCAGCGCCTTGCCGCAGCTGTTGCGCTTGAGGATCGAGGTCAGCTCCACCGGCGGATGGCCTTCCTCCTTCATCCGGCCGAGCCGCAGGCAGCCCTGAAGGCCGAGCGCGATTTCCGCCGCCATGTCGGCGAGTTTCTTCTGGATCAGCTGGTTGGCGGCGAGCGGCCGGCCGAACTGCTTGCGCTCCAGCGTATATTGCCGGGCCCTTGCATAACAATCCTCGGCCGCACCAAGTGCGCCCCAGGCAATGCCGAAGCGGGCCGAGTTCAGGCAGGTGAACGGCCCCTTGAGGCCGGTGACGCCGGGCAGCAGGTTTTCCTCGGGCACGAAGACCCCATCCATCACCACTTCGCCCGTGATCGAGGCGCGCAACCCGACCTTGCCATGGATGGCAGGCGCCGAAAGCCCTTTCCAGCCCTTTTCGAGGATGAAGCCACGGATGAGGCCGTCCTCGGTCTTTGCCCAGACGACGAAGACATCGGCGATCGGCGCATTCGAGATCCAGGTCTTCGAGCCGGTCAGGCTGTAGCCGCCGTCGACCTTCTTGGCGCGCGTCGCCATCGAGCCGGGGTCGGAGCCATGATCGGGCTCGGTCAAGCCGAAGCAGCCGATCCATTCGCCGGCCGCTAGCTTCGGCAGGTATTTTAGTTTCTGTGCCTCTGAGCCGAAGGTTTCGATCGGCACCATGACCAGCGAGGACTGCACGCTCATCATCGAACGGTAGCCGCTGTCGACCCTTTCGACCTCGCGAGCGATCAGGCCGTAGGCCACATAACCTAAGCCTGCGCCGCCATAATCGGGCGAAATCGTCGGGCCGAGCAGGCCGAGTTCGCCCATCTCCCGGAAGATGGCTGGATCGGTCTTTTCATTGCGAAAGGCGTCGAGAACGCGGGGAGCGAGTTTTTGCTGCGCATAGGCATGGGCGGTGTCCTGCACCATGCGCTCCTCGTTGGTCAGCTGCTCCACCAGCCGGAATGGGTCCGCCCAGTCGAAAACCTCGCGCGTATGCTGCATGGCGGCGTCTCCTCACCATTCATCAGGCTTGCCTTCAAACTGGCCATAGACCCCCCGGCCGATGGCGTCAACAGCGGGCGCTCGCGTCGAAAAGGCGATCCGCGCCATCTTTTCAAACGCCGCGGCATGATCCACTTTGCCCGCGTTCGATTCTGGAATGAGGAGGCGGAAATGTCGTCAAGCGATCTGTTCGTATCGGCCGAAGGTGCCCAATGGGTCAATCCGGAGCCCGGCGTCACCAGGCGCATCATGACCTATCTGCCCGAGATGATGATGGTGGAAGTGGCGTTCGAAAGCGGCGCCATCGGAGCTGCCCATTCGCATCCGCACATCCAGGCAAGCTATGTCGCCGAAGGCAGCTTCGAGGTGACGATCGATGGCCGCACTGAACTGCTGCGGCAGGGTGGCAGCTTCATCGTGCCGCCCAATCTCGTCCATGGCGTCAAGGCACTGGAAAAGGGCCGGCTGATCGATACCTTCACGCCGCACCGGGCAGAGTTTCTCAAGTAATCACGTTTCGGATTCTGGTTGGCGCGGGGCGTTGGCGACAAAAGGCGGCACGAAGCGCGCATCTTCGCCGCGCACGGCCTCTCGCAGAAAGTCGATAACGGCCCGCACACGCGGCGCCTGTTTCAGGTCGCGATGGCAGGTAATCCAGTAATGGCGCTTGAGGTCGATCTCCTCGGGCAGCACGCGCACGAGTTCGGGATAACGGCTGGCGAAGAAATAGGGCAGGATGCACAGGCCGAGGCCGTTTCGGGTGGCGGTGAGCTGCGCGAAAATGCTGGAGCTCTGGAACTGCGGTTTGATGCGCGGATGCACATCGCTGAGATAATCCAGCCCCGGCGCAAAAATCATTTCCTCGATATAGCTAACGAAGGGATGCTGAAGCAGATCTTCGCGGCTGGTGATATCAGCCGCCTTTGCCAGATAGTCGCGCGAGCCGTAGATCTGCAGGTGATAGTCGGTCAGCTTTTCAGCGTAATAAGGCCCGCCTTTCGGCTCGTCGAGCACAACGGAAAGATCGGCCTCCTTGCGCGACAGCGACATGATCTGCTGGATTGTCACCAGCTCGAGCGAAAGATGCGGATGCTGGGCGGCAAAGCGCGGCAGCACGGTGGCGAAGAAGAAATTGGCAAAGCCCTCGGGCGCGCTGAGGCGCACCAGGCCGCGCTGCGCCATCGAGCCATCGGCAAGGTCGGCGCGCAGCCGCTCGGTCTCCTGCTCCATCCGCTCGGCCGTCTCGATGAAACGCGTGCCCATGGCAGTCAGCACGTAACCGCGCGGATTGCGCTCGAACAGCTTGACCTTGAGGGTAAATTCCAGCCGGTCGATACGTCGCGAAACGGTGGCATGGCTGGAGCGCAACTGCCGGGCCGCCGTCGAGAGCTGTCCGGTACGGGCGACCGCTAGAAAAAACTGAAGATCATCCCAAGTAAACTGCGGTGGATTGGTCATCGCCGTCCCTATCTGTTCAAAAACGAACAGATACTGTTTGGAATTAGTTGTAAACCACCCGTTGCTTCAATGCGGAATTTCCGTGATCGTAGGCCAAGGCTCGGCCGCTCTGAGGAGTGCGGCTGGCCAAATCTGAACAGACCCGCAATCTGGCTCATCTCTGGGAGGAGAGAATATGCGTAAGAATCTCGTTGCATCGGTAGCATTTCTGCTTGCGAGCAGCACGGCGGTGCTCGCGCAGAGCGCGACTGACGGCAAGGTCAAGATCGGCATCCTGAACGACCAATCGGGCGTCTATGCCGACTTCGGCGGCAAGTCTTCCGTCGAGGCCGCCAAGATGGCGGTCGAGGATTTCGGCGGCAAGGTGCTCGGCGTTCCGGTCGAGATCGTCGATGCCGACCACCAGAACAAGCCGGATATCGCCTCCAACATCGCCCGCCAATGGTATGACACCGAGCAGGTGGATGCGATCATGGAACTGACGACCTCGTCCGTAGCGCTCGCCGTGCAGGCGATCGCCAAGGAGAAGAAGAAGATCGATATCGTCACCGGTGCTGCGACGACGGATCTCACCGGCAAGGCCTGCTCGCCCTACGGCTTCCACTGGGCGTATGACACCCACGCGCTCGCTGTCGGCACCGGCGGTGCGCTCGTCAAGCAGGGCGGCGACAGCTGGTTCTTCCTGACCGCCGACTACGCCTTCGGTTACTCGCTGGAGCAGCAGACCAGTGAATATGTCAAGGCGAGTGGCGGTACGGTCGTCGGCGCCGTCCGCCATCCGCTGTCGAGCCAGGACTTCTCCTCCTTCCTGCTGCAGGCGCAATCATCCGGCGCCAAGGTGATCGGTCTTGCCAATGCCGGCCTGGACACTTCGAACGCCATCAAGCAGGCGGCCGAGTTCGGCATCACCCAGGGTGGCCAGCATCTGGCGGCGCTGCTCTTCACACTCGCCGAAGTCCATGGTCTCGGCCTTGAGGCGGCGCAGGGGCTGACGCTGACAGAGGGCTTTTACTGGAACCGCGACGACGAAAGCCGCGCCTTCGCCAAGAAGTTCTTCGACCGCACCGGCAAGATGCCGAACATGGTCCATACTGGCACCTATTCGGCGGTGACGCAGTATCTGAAGGCGGTGCAGAAAGCCGGCACCGACGAGACAGAAGCCGTCGCCAAGCAGTTGCATGAGATGCCTGTTGACGACGTCTTCGGCCGCGGCGGCACGGTCGGCGCCAACGGGCGCATGATTCACGACATGTATCTGCTGCAGGTCAAGAAGCCGGCCGACAGCAAGGAGCCGTGGGATTACTTCAACGTTCTCGCGACCATTCCCGGCAAGGACGCCTATATCGATCCCGCCAAGAGCGGCTGCGATCTGGTGAAGTAAGCACGATGGCGGTTTCCGCGATTGAAACTCAGGAAAAGCCGCGGGTGGTATTGTCCGCCCGCGGCCTGCGCCGCGATTTCGGCGGCTTCACCGCCGTCAAGAATGTCGATCTCGACGTGCACGACGCAAGCGTGCATGCGCTGATCGGCCCGAACGGCGCCGGCAAGACCACGGTCTTCAACCTGCTGACGAAGTTCCTGCAGCCGACGGCTGGCACCATCACCCTGTTGGACACCGATATCACCGACACGCCGCCCGACAGGGTGGCGCGCATGGGGCTGGTGCGCTCCTTCCAGATTTCGGCGGTCTTCCCGCACCTTTCCGTCCTCGACAATGTGCGTGTGGCGCTGCAGCGGCCGAACCATCTGTCGACGCAATTCTGGCGGCCGCTGTCGGCACTCGACCGGCTGAACGAACGCGCCGAACAGCTGCTTGCGAGCGTCGGCCTTTCCAAGGAGCGCGACCATTTCGCCGCCGATCTTTCCTATGGCCGCAAGCGCGTGCTGGAGATCGCCACGACGCTGGCGCTGGAGCCGAAAGTGCTGCTACTCGACGAGCCGATGGCCGGCATGGGGTATGAGGATGTCGGCGTCGTCTCGGCGATCATCCGCGATGTCGCCCGCGACCGGGCGGTGCTGATGGTGGAGCACAATCTCTCCGTCGTCGCCAATATCTGCCAGCACGTCACCGTGCTTCAGCGCGGCGAGATCCTTGCCGAGGGCGATTATGCCACGGTCAGTCAGGATGAGCGCGTGCGCGAGGCCTACATGGGCACGGAGGAGCACTGATGGCCGCTCTCCTCGAGGTTCAGGGCCTCAACGCCTGGTACGGCGAAAGCCATATATTGCACGGCGTCGACATGCATGTCGGCGAGGGCGAGACGATCACGATTCTCGGCCGCAACGGCGTCGGAAAGACGACGACGCTGCGCACCATCACCGGCATCGTGCGAACCCGCAAGGGAAGGATCAGCTTTGCCGGCAGCGACATGATGCATGTGCCGCTGCACAAGACGGCGCACCGCGGCATCGGCTTCGTGCCGGAGGAGCGCGGTATCTTTTCGACGCTCACCGTTTCGGAAAATCTGCTGCTGCCGCCGGTCGTTGCCAGCGGTGGCATGACGCTCGAGGAGATCTACGAGCTCTTCCCCAATCTCTACGAGCGCCGCGGCAGCCCGGGCACCAAACTATCAGGCGGCGAGCAGCAGATGCTGGCGATCGCGCGTATCCTGCGCACCGGTGTGCGGCTGCTGATCCTCGACGAACCGACGGAAGGGCTTGCTCCGGTCATCGTCCAGCGCATCGGCGAGGTGCTGAAGAAACTCAAGGAGCGCGGCATGACGATCCTGCTGGTCGAGCAGAACTTCCGCTTCGCCAGCCGTATTGCCGATCGCTTCTATCTGATGGATCATGGGCAGATGGTGTCGGAATTCCCGGTCGGCGAACTGCCGCAGCGCATGGATACGCTGCACAAGGTTCTGGGAGTGTGACCAGATGACGATGATCTTCGGCATTCCCCTGCAGGCGCTGCTCGGCCAGCTTCTGATCGGCCTGATCAACGGCTCGTTTTATGCGCTGCTCAGCCTCGGCCTCGCGATCATTTTCGGCCTTCTAAGGGTGATCAACTTCGCCCATGGCGCCCAATATATGCTCGGCGCCTTCGTCGCCTATCTGTTGTTGACCTATGCCGGCATCGGCTACTGGCCGTCGCTGATCCTGGCGCCCATCATCGTCGGACTTGCCGGCGCGATCATCGAGCGGCTGTTTCTGCGCCGGCTCTACGATCTCGATCCGCTCTACGGCCTGCTTTTCACTTTCGGGCTGGCGCTCGCCGTCGAGGGCACCTTCCGCTATCTCTATGGCTCGTCCGGCCAGCCCTATGCGACGCCCCCAGCCCTTGCCGGCGGCGCCAATCTCGGCTTCATGTTCTTGCCCATCTATCGCGGCTGGGTGGTCGTCGTCTCGCTCGTCGCCTGTCTCGGCACATGGCTTCTGATCGAGAAGACCAAACTCGGGGCCTATCTTCGCGCCGCGACCGAAAATGCCGTGCTGGTGCAGGTCTTCGGTGTGAACGTGCCAGTGCTCCTGACGCTCACTTATGCGCTTGGCGCCGGACTTGCAGCCTTTGCGGGCGTCCTGGCCGCACCGATCTACCAGGTCTCGCCGCTGATGGGCTCGAATATGATCATCGTCGTCTTCGCCGTGGTCGTCGTCGGCGGCATGGGATCGATCATGGGCGCGATCATCACCGGTTATGTGCTTGGCATCGCCGAGGGCCTAACCAAGGTCTTCTATCCCGAGGCTTCCAACATCGTGATCTTCGTCATCATGGCGATCGTGCTTCTCATCAGGCCCGCGGGCCTCTTCGGCCGGGATGCTTGACATGGCTGACTTCACCGAAACCATCCGAACGGAAAAAAGCCGGACCGCCCTTTCGGTCCAGGCCGGCTTCCTTCTCGTGGGACTGCTGCTCCTGCTGCTGGCGCCGTTCTTCTTCTATCCGATCTTCCTGATGAAGCTCCTGTGCTTCGCGCTGTTTGCCTGCGCCTTCAACCTGCTGCTCGGCTATACCGGCCTACTCTCCTTCGGCCATGCCACCTTCTTCGGCGGTGCGGCCTATTTCACCGCCTATACGGTGAAATCATGGGGCCTGCCGCCGGAGCTCGGCATTCTGATCGGAGTAGCGGGGGCGGCCTTTCTCGGCCTCGTCATGGGTTTCTTCGCCATCCGCCGCCAGGGCATCTATTTCGCGATGATCACGCTGGCGCTGTCGCAGATGTTCTTCTTCTTCTGCCTGCAGGCGAAGTTCACCGAGGGCGAAGACGGCATCCAGTCGGTGCCGCGCGGCCATCTCTTCGGCGTCATCGATCTCAACAGCTCGACCAACATGTATTATTTCGTGCTCGCCGTGTTCATTATCGGCGTGCTGATTATCTGGCGTTTCATCAATTCGCCCTTCGGCATGATCCTGAAATCGATCCGCGAAAACGAGCAAAGGGCGATCTCGCTCGGCTATTCGGTTGCGCGCTACAAGCTCGGCGCTTTCGTCATGTCGGCGGCGCTGGCCGGGCTGGCGGGCGCGGTGAAATCGATCGTCTTCCAGTTCGCGACGCTCACCGACGTTGCCTGGCAGATGTCGGGCGAGGTGATCCTGATGACACTGCTCGGCGGTATCGGCACGTTGATCGGCCCGCTTTTCGGTGCTGGGTTGGTGGTGGCGCTGGAAAACTACCTCGCCACATCGGAATTCCCGGTCACGATCATCACCGGCGTCGTCTTCATGGTCTGCGTGCTGATCTTCCGCCGCGGCATTATCGGCGAATTCTACGCTTCGCGACTGGGGCGGAAGCTGGGCTTCGTCTATCGCCGCTAGCTCCTCTTCCGTAGCGGACGGCGGAAGCGGCAGGCATTGGAATTTCGTGCAGGGCGCACATGGATCGTTACGACTACATCATCATCGGGGCAGGCAGCGCAGGTTGCGTGCTCGCCAATCGTCTATCCGCCGACGGCAGGAGTCGCGTGCTGCTATTGGAAGCCGGCGGCAGCGACAATTACCATTGGATCCATATTCCCGTCGGTTATCTCTATTGCATCAACAATCCGCGCACCGACTGGTGCTTCACCACCGCGCCGGAAGCCGGGCTGAACGGCCGGGCGCTGAGCTATCCCCGCGGAAAAGTGCTCGGCGGCTGCTCTTCGATCAATGGCATGATCTATATGCGCGGGCAGGCGCGCGATTACGATCTCTGGCGGCAGATGGGCTGCACCGGCTGGGGATGGGACGATGTTCTGCCCTTCTTCCGCAAGTCAGAGGATTTTTACCGCGGCGAAGACGAGATGCATGGGGCTGGCGGCGAATGGCGCATCGAGAAGGCGCGTGTGCGCTGGGCCGTGCTCGACGCTTTTCAGCAGGCGGCGAGGGAAGCCGGCATTCCGGAGACAGAGGATTTCAACCGCGGCAACAACGAAGGCTCCGGCTATTTCGACGTCAATCAGCGCTCCGGCATTCGCTGGAACACGTCGAAAGCCTTTCTGCGCCCGGCAATGCGGCGCTCCAACCTGACGGTCCTGACCAAGGCGCAGGTGCGGCGGCTGCTGGTCGAGGAGGGGGCGGTCTCCGGTGTAGAATTTCAGCATCAAGGCGTGGCCAAGCGTGCCTACGCGGCGAAAGAGACAGTGCTTTCGGCCGGCTCGATCGGTTCGCCGCATATTCTCGAGCTATCGGGCATTGGCAGGGGCGAAGTTCTGCGGCAGGCGGGTGTCGATGTGGTCACCGAGGTAAAGGCGGTCGGCGAGAACCTGCAGGATCATTTGCAACTGCGCTTGGCTTATAAGGTGACCGGGGTTCCGACGCTGAATGAGAAGGCGACGAAGCTGATCGGCAAGGCGGCGATCGGGCTCGAATATCTCGTCCGCCGCTCCGGCCCGATGGCGATGGCGCCGAGCCAGCTCGGCATCTTCACCCGGTCAGGCCCGGACCGGGAAACGCCGGATCTGCAATATCATGTGCAGCCGGTGTCGCTGGAGAAGTTCGGCGATCCGGTCCATCCTTTCCCGGCGATCACCGCCAGCGTCTGCAATCTGAGGCCCGAAAGCCGCGGTTCGGTGCACCTGTCGAGCCCGGATTTCGCCGCCCAGCCGACCATCAGCCCGAAGTACCTCTCGACGCAGCGCGACCGTGACATAGCTGTCCGTTCAATACGGTTGACGCGCAGGATCGTGGCGCAGCCGTCCTTCGCCCGTTTTAGGCCGGAAGAATTCAAGCCCGGGCCGAACTACCGGACGGAGGCCGATCTGGAGCGGGCGGCGGGCGATATCGGCACGACGATCTTTCATCCGGTTGGTACCTGCCGTATGGGCGCCGACCGGGACAGCGTCGTCGATCCCAGGCTGAAACTAAGGGCGCTCGGCAAGCTCAGGATCGCGGACGCCTCGGTGATGCCGTCGATCACCTCGGGCAACACCAATTCGCCGACCATCATGATCGCCGAAAAGGCGGCGGCGATGATCCTCGAAGACAATCGATAGGAGGAGACCATGGCAAAGATTGCATTCATCGGCCTCGGCAATATGGGCGGCCCGATGGCGGCCAATCTCGTCAAGGCAGGCCACGAGGTCCTTGGCTTCGATCTTGCTGCTTCGGTGCTGAAGGCGGCCGAGGCAAGCGGCGTCAAGCCGGCAAGCCATGCCAGCCAAGCGGTCAAGGACGCGGAGATCATCATCACGATGCTGCCGCAGGGCCGGCATGTGCTGACGGCGTGGACCGACATCCTGCAGACCGCTGCGCAGGGCACGCTGGTCATTGATTGCTCCACAATCGATGTGGAAAGCAGCCGCAAGGCGCATGAGATGGCCAAGGCCGCAGGCTGCCTGTCGCTCGACGCGCCCGTCTCCGGCGGTACGGGTGGGGCGAGCGCGGGCACGCTGACGTTCATGGCGGGCGGCTCGGACGAAGCCTTCGCGCGGGCGAAGCCGATCCTCGAGGCGATGGGGAAGAGGATCGTCCATTGCGGCGAGGCCGGCGCTGGCCAGGCGGCGAAGATCTGCAACAATATGATCCTCGGCATCTCGATGGTCGGCGTCTGCGAGGCCTTCGTGCTGGCCGAAAAACTCGGCCTCTCGCACCAGGCTCTGTTCGACGTCGCCTCGACCTCATCAGGCCAGTGCTGGTCGATCAATACCTATTGCCCAGTGCCGGGGCCGGTGCCGACTTCGCCCGCCAACAACGGCTACAAGCCGGGTTTCGCCGCGGCGCTGATGCTAAAGGATCTCAAGCTCTCGCAGGAGGCGGCGCTGGCAAGCGGCGCCTCGACGCCGCTCGGCGCGGAGGCAGCGCAGCTTTATTCGCTCTTCGAAAAGCAGGGTAACGGCGGTCGGGATTTCTCCGCCATCATCGAGATGTTCCGCGAAAAGGTGTGAGGCGGCGGCCTATAAGAGATAGCTGACCGGCTCGTTTCGCACCGGATGCGCGAAGACGCCCATGCCGACGCCGAAAATCGAATGCAGCTTCTCGGCCTGCATGATCTCGCCGGGCGTGCCTTCGGCCGTGATCCGGCCGCGGTTCAGTGCGACGATCGCGTCGCAGTAGCGGGCGGCGAGATTGATATCATGCAACACGATGATGACGGTCAGCCCGAGTTCGTGGCTGAGTTGCTGTACCAGGGAGAGGACGCTGGCCTGATGGGCGAGGTCGAGCGCCGATGTCGGTTCATCGAGCAACAGGCAGCGGGCATCCTGGGCGAGCATCATGGCAATCCAGGCGCGCTGGCGTTCGCCGCCTGACATGTCGGCAACGAGGCGATCGGCAAAATCCTCAAGACGGGTGCGGCCAATTGCCTCCTCGACCTTGCCGCGGTCCGCTGCGGTGAAGCGGCCGAGCGTGCCGTGCCAGGGGAAACGGCCGAGTGCCACGAGTTCGCGCACGGTCATCCCCTCGGTCGCCGGCGTGAATTGCGGCATATAGGCGACGTGCCTGGCAAATTCCCGCGCCCCCCAGTCAGCCGCCGCCCTGCCGTCGAAGGCAATGGCGCCGGATTGCGGCCCGATCTGGCGGGCGATGATCTTCAAAAGCGTGCTTTTGCCGGACCCGTTCGGCCCCACCAGCCCGTAGATGCGGCCTGCTTCAAGGGTCAGGTCGATGCCGCAGAGGATTGGCTTCGGGCCGATGGCATAGGTGATTCCCGACAGGGCAAGGAAAGACGACGGCATGGTCTGCTCCGGGTTCGGCGCTGCAGGTTGGGGAGTGCCTCTGACATGCATCGGCCTCCCATCCACACCCGGTTCCTGCAAAACTAAACCTGGATTGTCAACTTACCTTTTCTCTGGAGAAGGTGAGACCGCGGGGAATTGCCGCGGCCGCGGGTATAACCAACGTTCATCATGTCTTCGATACCGAAAAACTTAGCCTGGCATCGCCGAAAAGGATGTCGATCTCACCGGGTTCGGCCAGTTCGATCGCGCCGCTCAACGTGCCCGTTGTGATCAGCGCGCCTGCCTTAAGCGATGTTTGCGGACGCAAGCCGTCATTGGCGTAGTCGACGAGCCAAGTGAGAACGTCGCCCTTCGGATGCTGGGCAGGGCCGTCATAGATGGTGCGTCCGGCATGCGTGACCTTGAGCGGGGTGCCGCCGGCGGTATCAACAAGGCTGTTGTCGAGCCTCGGGCCGAGCACATAGCCGCTGTTGCCGAGGCGGTCGGCGGCAAACAGCAGGAAGGAAACGCTGCCGCTTTCCCTGACGGCGCTGATCAGCAGTTCGGCGCCGAGATGGACGGCGGAGATCGCCTCGACCACGTCGGCGCGGCTGTACGGCTTGCCCGCGCGGATCGGCAGGTCCTTGCCGAGGCGCACGGCGATCTCGGTTTCGAATTTCAGCCCTGGATACCAGGGGATTTCAGCACCTGAGACGGCTTCGGCATAGGGATGCAGCGGACCGCTGACGGCGTGGCCCTGCGGCGAAACCGTCACCTTCCATGCATTGCCGGAAATGCCGTCGGCCGCGGCGAGAAAGTGCTGCGCTTCCATCGCTTGATGTAGATTGGCCGGCGACAGGAAGGCGCTGGTCGCCTCCTGTCTGCCGGCCCGCCGCAGACTGTAAAGCTTGGCTGCGAGGGCGCGCGGATCGAATGCTTCTGTCATGCTGTCTCCCCGACCTGCGTTTCGAGGCGTCACACTAACCGCAAGCCGGTGAGGAACAAGGGGGCGTTACAGGAAAAGCTCCTATTCGATTTCCGCGAACCAGCGATCCCGATAGACCTTCAACCCGGCAATTTCGGACGGCGGAACATGTGTCTCTGCACCGGAGACTGGCCGGATGCCAGTCAGAAGTGCAGCCCCCTGGCTGGTGCCGGTCGAGCCTGGATGGGCGACGACAACACGGCCGGTGAGGGCGGCGAGCAGCTTAAGATAGGTGTCGTTCAGGGCAAACGGCCCTTCAACGATGACAGGACCCTTGGCGCCGATCAGTCCGAGGCATGCGTCGGTCATCAGTGCGAGATAGAGGCAGACGGCGGCAAAACGCTTCTCGCGGCTCGCCGCCTCGGCGCCGACCCAGCGGCTTGCCTTTCCCGGGAAGGGTCCGGAGCCTGGGGCGACGTTGGGCAGCAGCATCATGCCCTTGCCGATTACCGCACCGATCGCAGCCCAGGCGGCCTCGTCATCCACCGGACCGATCTCGGCCGAAAGAATTTCGAATTCCCGCCCGCCCATGAAGCGCGACGATGGAACGGCGCGGCCGTAGGCGTCGACATTGGCAAGCGTATCGCGGTTCGCATCGAGATGATCGAGATCGCCGCCAACGCCGAAACTGATGACCCACGTGCCGGTGGAGACGACGGCGAAGGGGGCCTCCCGATGTAGGAGGTGCGGCAGCAGCGAGGCGTTGGAATCGTGAATGCCGCAATAGACCGGGACAGGTGCTGAAAGGCCGAGTTCGGCGGCGACCTCGGGCAGAACAGGGCCGAGCGCGTCGAAGGCCGAGCGGATCGGCGCCATCAGCGCGCGGATGCCGAGCCGGTCGACGAGCGAAGAGTAGGTGCCGCTTCTCGGATTCCAGAGATCGGTATGGCAGCCGAGCGACGTCAGTTCATTTGCGGCGACACCCGTCAAGCGCGCCGCCCAATATTGCGCATAGGTGAGAATTGTCTCGACCGCGGCAAACTGCTGCGGAAAGACGCTCTTCTGATAGTGCAACTGCGCGCCGACATTGAGGCCCATCGCCAGGCGCGGCGAGAAGGTTTCGGCGAAGGTGGGACGCAAAGCGGTATAGGCATCGCGGATCGCCTCAGGATATTCGTGCTCGTAATCGATCACAGGCATGGCGAGCGCGCCATTGCAGTCGAGCAGTGCGGCGGCGGCGCCGTGGGTGGTGATCGAAATGGCGTCGTAGCCGGGTTCCCGCGCCAGGCTCTTCAGCGCATCGAGCGCGAAAGCCCAGAGCGCCTCTATGTCGTAATGCGGGTAGGGACCTTGCTTGACCGCAATGTTCGGCCGCTTCAGGACGGCAATTTCGGCACCGGTCGCGCTGTCGAGCACGACGACCTTGGCATTGGTCTTGCCGATGTCGAGGACGGCGATGCGGCGGTAGGAGCTGGCGGTCATGGCATATGGAAGAGGGTGACGAGGTCGCTTTGAACAGGCGAATTATCCGGATTGGTCGCCATGATATCGGCCATATGAGCCCACCATTTCTTCATGACCGGATGGTCCGGCAAGCTCGCCATCGTGTGACCGGTTGGCCGTGTCAGAACGCCGAACAGCGTATTGGTCTCGCGGTCGAGATGGATGGAATAGTCGCTGGCGCCCGACTGATGCAGGAGATCGACCAGTTCCGGCCAGATCTCGTCATGCCGCTTGCGGTATTCGGCTTCCATTCCGGGATTGAGCTGCATCTTGAAGGCGTGTTTTTCCAGGGTCATCGGGAGCTCATGAGCTTGATGCGGCGGGCGAGGATCGGGATGGCGATGGTGATGATCAGAAGCAGGCCGATGAAAATCGACATGACGATGCCGGGCACGTTCAACAGGCCGAGGCCGAAGGTGACGAGGCCCATGACGAAGGCGGCGATGACGACGCCGCCGATCGTGCCGGAGCCGCCGAGGATCGAGATGCCGCCGAGAACGACCATGGTGACGACTTCGAGTTCCCAGCCCTGCGCGATCGACGGCCGGGTCGAGCCGAGGCGCGAGGTCAGGCAAACGGCAGCAATGCCGCTCATGATGCCGGTCAGCAGGAAGAGAATGAATTTGACGCGTTCGACCGGAATGCCGGAGAAGCGGGCGGCGAAATCGTTGTTGCCGATCGCATAGACCTGCCGGCCGAAATTCGTCGCATGCAGCAGGATGGCGAAGAGGATCGCCAGCACGATGAACAGCACGAATTCGAACGAGAACACCCAGACGACATAACCCTGGCCGAAATAGGCGAAGTCGGCCGGATACTTGCCGTAGGCCTGGTCGCCGAGCACGATATAGGAAATGCCGCGGAACAGGCTCATCGTGCCGATGGTGACGACGATCGACGGCAGTTTCAGCACCGAAACGAGCACGCCGTTGAAGATGCCGCAGGCAAGGCCGGTGCCGATGCCGATCAGCACCAGGCCCGGCGTGCCGACGCCGGCCTGTGCTGCCGCGCCCATCGCCGTTGAGGCGAGCGCGATGATGGCGGCGACCGAAAGATCGATTTCGCCCGAGATGACGAGCAGCGCCATGGCGAAGGCGATCATCGCCTTTTCGGTGAAGTTGAAGGTGGCATCCGATAGGTTCCAGGCATCGAGGAAATAGGGCGAGGCCAGGGAATTGAAGATGAAGATCAGGACGGCGACACCGAAGAGCAGCACTTCCCAGCTTGCGACGATGCGGCGGAAGGGCGTGCCGAGGCGGTCGGGGATGACGCGCTTTTCGTGGGTGGATACGGTGCTCATGCTGCGGCCTCCGTTCTGATTTCGGCTGCGGCGCGGTCGCGCAGGATGATGCGGCCCCGGTTGCGCTCACGCCGGGCGTTGAAGGCGACGGCGAGAATGATGACGGTGCCGGAGATCGCCATCTGCGTGAAGGGCGAAATGCCGATGACCGGCAGGGCGTTCTTGATGACGCCGAGGAAGAGTGCGCCGAGCACCGTGCCGGCGACCGAGCCGACGCCGCCGGCAATCGAAATGCCGCCGATGACGCAGGCCGCGACGCTGTCGAGTTCGAAGCCGTTGGCGATATCGACATAGGCGACCGCGTAACGCGACACCCAGAGATAGCTGGAGAGGCCGGCAAGCGCGCCCGACAGCACGAAGGCAAGGAACTTCGTCCGGCCGGTATCGATGCCGGCATAGACGGCCGCTGTTGGATTGCCGCCGGTCGCATAGGCCGCGCGGCCGAATTGGCTGTAGCGCAGCAGCATATACATCAGCGCGACGATGACGATCGCAACCCAGCTCAGCACCGGCAGGCCGAGGACCGGCGTGCGGGGAACGGCGAGGAAGGTCGGCGTCATCTGGTGTGCGTTCACCCAGGCGCCGCCCGACAGCACGAAGGCCATGCCGCGATAGATGGTGAGGGTGCCGAGGGTGACGACGATCGGCGGGATTTCGAGGCGCCAGACGAGGAAGCCGTTGATAGTGCCGAGGGCCCCGCCGATCACCACCGCCGCAAGGATCAGCACGATCAGCGGCAGGCCCGGAAAGGCCGCGTTCATCATCGCGATTGCCATGCCGGTAAAGGCAAGGTTGGCGGCAACCGAGAGATCGATTGATTTCGTCAGGATCACCGTCATCTGGGCAAGCGCCAAGATAATGAGGATCGCGGTGTCGTTGAAGATCCCGGCGAGATTGTCCGGTGTGGCGAAATCGGCGGCCCGCGCCGAGAAGATGGCAATCATCACCACGATGATGGCAAAGAGCAGGTTTTCGCGTTTTTTGATCAGTTTGGCCATGCTCATCACCTCATGCATTTCCGGTCGCCGCGCGCACCAGCGCTTCCGGCGAAAGCTGATCGCGCTCGAAGAGCCCGGCGGACAGACCTTCCTTCATGACAAGCACCCGGTCCGACATGCCGATGATCTCGGGCAGTTCGGAAGAGATCATGATGATCGAGAGGCCCTCTGCGGCAAGCTCGCTGATGAAGCCGTGCACGGCAGCCTTCGAGCCGATGTCGATGCCTTTGGTCGGCTCGTCGAGGATGATGACCTTGGGCATGGTGGCGAGCCACTTGCCGATGACGACCTTCTGCTGATTGCCGCCTGACAAGGTGCCGACCGGGACGGAGAGGGCTGCGGCGCGCAGATCCAGCCGCTCGGCATATTTGCGGGCGAGCGCGAATTCCTCCGCCGCCTGCAGGAAACCTTTGCGCGAGGTCCGTGTCAGCGACGGCAGCGTCATGTTCTGGTAGATCGGCATCGGCAGCGCCAGGCCGTGGCGGCCGCGCTCCTCCGGCACATAGACGATGCCGGCCTTGATGGCATCATGCGGCGAATGGATCGAAATTTCCCGGCCCTCGAGCGTCAGCCGCCCCGAGAGCGGCTTCGTGACGCCGAAGAGCGATTGCGCCAATTCCGAGCGGCCGGCGCCGATCAGGCCGTAAATGCCGAGGATCTCGCCCTTGCGCAGCGTCAGCGAAATGTCGCGGAACTCGGTGCGGTGGCTGTATTTTTCGACTTCGAGCACCGGGCCGCCGATGGCAACCTCGATCTTCGGAAAAACGTTTTTGACGTCGCGGCCGACCATCATGCGGACGATTTCGTCCTGCGGCGTTTCCTTCAGCCGCCCCTGGCCGACGGCGCGGCCGTCGCGGAAGACAGCGAAATCGTCGGCGATTTCGTAAAGCTCGTCGAACTTATGGCTGATGAACAGGATCGCCTTGCCCTGTTCCTTCAGACCCTTGATGATGCGGAAGAGATCGTCGATCTCCTTGCGGGAAAGGGCGGCCGTCGGCTCGTCCATGATGACGATGCGGGCCTCGATCGACAAAGCGCGGGCAATCGCTACCAGGTGGCGCTGCGCGATCGAGAGGTCCTTCAGCCGGATCGTCGGGTCGATATTGCTTTCAAGTGCGGTCAGCAGCGTCTTCGAGCGGCTGTTCATCACCTGCCAGTCGATGGTGCGAAAGCGCGTGCGCGGCGCATGGCCGAGGAAGATGTTTTCGGCAACGGTCAGCTCGTCGAACAGCACGGTTTCCTGATGGATGGCGGTGACTCCGGCGTCGATCGCGGCCTGGGCGCTGGCAAAGCTCGTCGGCCGCCCGTCGACCAGGATCTCGCCCTCGTTCGGCCTGTAGATGCCGGTCAGGATCTTGACGAGCGTCGATTTGCCGGCGCCGTTTTCGCCGATCAGCGCCGTCACTGTACCGGGATGGAGCGCGATGCTGACATTGTCGAGCGCCTTCACCCCGGGAAAGATCTGGGAGATGCCGCGCATTTCCAGAATGGCGGGCGCTTCGCGGGTTTTGCTGTCCGTGGCGGGTTGTTGAAAGGCAGCGTTCATCAGCTTCTACCAATGTCGAATGAGCAATCCCGGCGGCTATCAGGCCGCCGGGCTTTATACGGCTGCTTCGGATCAGAAGACCTTGGAGAACTGGTCGATGTTCGAGGCATTGTAGACGAAGGGATCGGCCATGGCGGCTTCGCCGTTGTCGCCGACCTTGATCTTGCCCATGCGGCCGGCTTCGATTTCGCTGCCCGGCTTGCCGTCGGTCTCACCCTTGACGAGGCGATAGGCGATCTGGGTGGCGGAGTAGCCGAGATCGATCGGGTTCCAGATGGCGAATTCCTTCGTGGCGCCCGACTTGATGGCGCCGGCCATTTCGGACGGCAGGCCGAGACCGGTGACGTAGACCTTGCCAATCAGACCCTTGTCTTCGACGACCTTCGAAGCAGCGAGAACGCCGACCGTCGTCGGAGCGACGATGACCTTGACGTTCGGGTACGACTTCAGCAGGCCTTCGGCTTCACGATAGGACTTGTCCGAGAGGTCGTCGCCGTAAACCGTGGTGACGAGGTTGAGGCCCGGGAAATCCTTGAGCTGCTTCTTCATCTGGTCGATCCAGATGTTCTGGTTGGTCGAGGTGGTCGTGGCCGACAGGATGGCGAAGTCGCCCTTGCCGCCTTCGAGGTGGTCCTTGGCGAGCGTCAAGCACATCTTGCCGATCAGCTCGTTGGAGGACGGGTTAAGCTGCAGGATGCGGCCCTCTGGTGCCACGCCGGAATCCCAGGAAATCACCTTGATGCCGCGCTGGGTAGCCTTCTTCAGCGCCGGAACGAGCGCGTCCGGATCGTTGGCCGACACGGCGATGGCGTCGACGCCCTGAGCGATCAGCGAATTGATGACTTCGATCTGGCCCTCGGCCGTCGTCGAGGTCGGGCCGGTGTAGATAACCTCCACGCCGCCGAGTTCCTTGGCTGCTTCTTGCGCGCCCTTGTTGGCGGCGTCGAAGAAGCCGTTGCCGAGCGACTTGACGACGAGGCCGATCTTGATGTCCTTGGCGCTGGCGGTGCCGGCCATCATGGCGACGGCGAGCGCTACGCCGAGCGCCAGTGTCTTTGCGAATTTCATGTCACTTTCCTCCCATTAAGATTAGACTTCCACACCTCGGCGGCGCCTCATGCGACCGACGAGGAATCCTCCTTCACAAGCTGGGTCACCGGGCTGGCGACGACGAGCCGAACGCCGGCATTCTCGACCATGCGAGCCGCCTCGTCGGTAATCCCGTCATCGGTGATGACCACAGAAACGCGGTCGAGCGCGCAGAGAATGAGGCTCGACCGGCGATTGAATTTGCTTGAATCCACCATGACGACGAGTTCGTCGGCCTGGTGCATCAGCTTCTGCTCGCTCTGGATGATGAGGGCATCCGCCTCCATGATGCCGAGCGGGCCGACGCCCTGCGCGCCGATGAACATCCGCCGCGCATAAAAATTGCGGATCGCGTCATTGTCGAAAGGCGACAGGATGAGGCTCTGTTCACGATAGATCGCGCCGCCCGGCACCGTCACCGTGTTCTTGGAATGCTTCACCAGATGTTCGGCGATGGCAAAAGAGTTGGTCATCACCTGCATGCGATGGCCGGCCATGTAGTGCACCATCTGGAAGGTTGTGGTGCCACCATTGATAATGATGGCGTCGCCGGCCTCGCAGAGATCGACCGCGGCGCGTGCAATTGCGCGTTTTTTATCGATGTTGACCGATTCTGAAACCCGGAATGGGCGGCCGGCGAGATTGCCGAGCTGCGGCGGGTGCACCGCCTCCGCTCCGCCGCGGACACGACGGATCTTGCCCTGCACATGAAGAGCCGCAATGTCGCGCCTGATTGTCGCTTCAGAAGCTTCCGTCAATTCGGAAATGTCCTGGATCGTGACGACGGATTTTTCCTGAACGGCGCTCAAGATGATGCGATGACGTTCGCGTTCGTGCATTGGGCTCCTCCTCTTGTCGTATTTATTTCGTATCCGTTAAAAGCTGTCAATCATAAACGATCATAAATTTTCATATTGCGCTGCACAATAATCGAATTTGATCGTTTTCGATTGACAAACCCCATTTTCATGAGCGATACCGGTCAGCGAAAAGGGGCGCGAACTATCGCGTCCCGATAATGATTTCATATGGGAGGATGACATGGCGGCGAACGTCCGGCTTCTGGAAAACCGGTGGGACGAGGGTTACGCGGCAGGTCTCAATGAGCCCGGCAAGCTGCTCTATCGCTCAAATCTGCTCGGCGCCGACAAGCGCATCACCAATTACGGTGGCGGCAATACCTCGGCCAAGGTCATGGAGACCGATCCGCTGACCGGCGAGAAGGTCAAGGTTCTCTGGGTCAAGGGCTCGGGCGGCGACGTCGGCACCATCAAGCTCGACGGCTTCGCCACACTCTACCAGGACAAGCTGGAATCGCTGAAGGGCATCTACAAAGGTGTCGAGGACGAGGACCGCATGGTCGGGTTCCTGCCGCACTGCACCTTCAACCTGAATGGCCGCGCCGCCTCGATCGATACGCCGCTGCACGGTTTCGTGCCTTTTACCCATGTCGACCATATGCATCCCGACGCGATCATCGCAATCGCCGCGTCGAAGAATTCCAGGGAGCTGACCAAGCAAATCTTCGGTGACGAGATCGGCTGGCTGCCCTGGCGCCGTCCGGGCTTCCAGCTCGGCCTCGATCTCGAAGCCTTCGTCAAGGCGAACCCGAACGCCAAGGGCGTCGTACTCGAAAGCCATGGTCTCTTCACCTGGGCCAACGAAGCCAAGGCCTGCTACGAGCTGACGCTCGATATCATCAACAAGGCGATCGAATGGTTCGCCGCTCAGACCGAGGGCAAGACGATCTTCGGCGGCGCGGTCGTGCAGAGTCTGCCGGTTGCCGAACGCCGGGCTATCGCCGCTCGCCTGATGCCCGAAATTCGCGGTCGCATCGGCAAGCAGGAGCGCAAGCTCGGCCATTTCGACGATCAGGACGCCGTGCTCGAATTCGTCAACTCCCGCGACCTGCGGCCGCTCGGCGCGCTCGGCACCAGCTGCCCCGATCATTTCCTGCGCACCAAGATTCGGCCGCTGATCATCGATTTCGACCCGGCCAAACCGGATGTCGACGCGATCGTCGCGGGTCTCGACCAGGCGCTGGAGGATTATCGCGCCGACTATGCCCGCTATTACAACGACTGCAAACATGACAATTCGCCCGCCATGCGCGACGCCAATCCCGTCATTTTCCTGGTGCCGGGTGTCGGCATGTTGTCCTTCGCCCGCGACAAGGCGACGGCCCGCATCGCCAGCGAATTCTACGTCAACGCCATCAACGTCATGCGCGGCGCCTCGACGGTCTCGGAATATCAGGGACTGCCGGAGCAGGAAGCCTTTGACATCGAATATTGGCTACTCGAAGAGGCCAAGCTGCAGCGCATGCCGAAGCCGAAGAGCCTTGCCGGCAAGGTCGCCTTCGTCACCGGCGGCGCCGGCGGCATCGGCCGGGCGACGGCGGCGCGCCTCGTCGGCGAGGGCGCCTGTGTGGTGCTCGCCGATATCGATCAGGCGGCACTTGAATCGACTGAAGCCGAGTTCGTGAAGAAGTACGGCTCGGACGCCGTGCGCACCACCAAGCTCGACGTCACCAAGGAAGATGCCGTTATCGCGTCCTTCGCCGAATCCTGCGTGGAATTCGGCGGCATCGACATCCTCATTTCGAATGCCGGTATCGCCTCGTCGGCGCCGATTGAAGCGACGGAACTGTCGACGTGGAACCGCAATATCGACATTCTGGCGACCGGTTATTTCCTCGTCTCGCGTGAAGCCTTCCGGCTGTTCCGCCGTCAGGCGCTCGGCGGCAATATCGTCTTCATTGCATCGAAGAACGGTCTTGCCGCTTCGCCGAACGCGTCCGCCTATTGCACGGCGAAGGCGGCTGAAATCCATCTTGCCCGCTGCCTGGCGCTGGAAGGCGCCGATGCCGGCATCCGCGTCAACACCGTCAATCCCGATGCCGTCCTGCGTGGCTCGAAGATCTGGAGCGGCGAGTGGCGCGAGCAGCGTGCGGCCTCCTCGAAGATCGAGGTCGACGAGCTGGAGGAACATTACCGCAAGCGGTCGATGCTGAAGCTCAACGTCTTCCCGGAAGATATCGCCGAGGCGGTCTACTTCCTGGCGTCAGATCTATCGGCGAAATCGACCGGCAACATCATCAACGTCGACGCCGGCAACGTTCACAGTTTTACGCGCTGATTTTTGACTGGGGGCGGATGCGTCTGCCCCTCACCCTAACCCTCTCCGTTCAGACGGGGAGAGGGGACTTGCCCAACGAAATGTCGGAGTGAGACGGAGACGGCGCGGCATATCCCCTTCTCCCCGTCTGAACGGAGAGAAGGTGCCGGCAGGCGGATGAGGGGCGGCCGCACGGCAGTTCCAATGTAGAAATTGCAGAACCGGGAGGAAAAAATGGCCGAGTTCAGGATCGCGCAGGATCTGGTCGCGAGCGAAAACGACAAGCGGGCAGCCGCGCTGAAAGCCGATTACGGGGCACTGGGGGCGACGCTTGATCGCCGCGGCGTCGATATAGAGGCGGTGACACGCAAGGTGGCGGAGTTCTTCGTCGCCGTTCCTTCCTGGGGCGTGGGCACCGGCGGCACGCGTTTCGCCCGCTTTCCCGGCACCGGCGAACCGCGCGGCATCTTCGACAAGCTCGACGATTGCGCCGTCATCAATCAGCTGACGCAGGCAACGCCGAATGTGTCGCTGCATATTCCCTGGGACAAGGCGGATGCACGGGAGTTGAAGGCCAAGGGTGATGCGCTCGGCCTCGGCTTCGACGCAATGAATTCGAACACCTTTTCCGACGCGCCCGGGCAGGGTTATTCCTACAAATACGGCTCGCTTAGCCACACCGACGCGGCAACACGCGCGCAGGCGGTCGAGCACAATCTCGAATGCATCGAGATCGGCAAAGCGATCGGCTCCAAGGCACTGACCGTCTGGATCGGCGATGGGTCGAACTTCCCCGGCCAGAGCAATTTCATCAAGGCATTCGAGCGTTACCTCGCCTCGATGGCTGACATTTACAAGGCGCTGCCCGACGACTGGAAGCTTTTCTCCGAGCACAAGATGTACGAGCCGGCCTTCTATTCGACGATCGTTCAGGACTGGGGCACCAATTATCTGATCGCCCAGACCCTCGGCCCCAAAGCCCAGTGCCTCGTCGATCTCGGCCACCATGCGCCCAACACCAATATCGAGATGATTGTCGCCCGCCTGATCCAGTTCGGCAAACTCGGCGGTTTCCACTTCAACGATTCGAAATATGGCGACGATGATCTCGATGCCGGCGTCATCGATCCCTACCGGCTGTTCCTGGTGTTCAACGAGCTGGTGGATGCCGAACAGCGCGGCGTCAACGATTTCAATCCGGCCCACATGATCGACCAGTCGCACAATGTCACCGACCCGATCGAAAGCCTGATCAACAGCGCCAACGAAATCCGCCGCGCCTATGTGCAGGCGCTCATCGTCGACCGCAAGGCGCTCGAGGGCTATCAGCAGGAAAATGATGCGCTGATGGCGTCAGAAACGCTGAAGCGCGCCTATCGCGCCGATGTCGAGCCGATCCTTGCCGAGGCCCGCCGCCGCGCCGGCGGCGCGATCGATCCGATTGCCGCCTACCGCGTCAGCGGCTACCGCAAAAAGGTGGCGGCCGAGCGTCCGGCGTCGGTTGCCGGCGGCGGCGGCATCATCTGAGCTGCCGGGCTGAATAAAAGTGTGGTCGCCGGCAACGTGGAGTGAAACGCTGCCGGCAATCGCTCAGGGTTTCCAGGCGCCGGCGAGCTGGCGGGTGGCGATGTTCAGCCGGTTCCAGACATTGATGTTGGCGATGGCGATGACGAGAGCCGCAAGGCTGCGGCCGTCATAATGCCGGGTCGCCTCGTCCCAGATCTCGTCAGGCACCGGGTCGGCGCGGTCGCTGGTGCGGGTCACCGCCTCGGTCAAGGCGAGAGCGGCGCGTTCAGCCTCGCTATAATAGGGAGCGTCGCGCCAGCCGGCGACGGCAAAGAGCCGCTCATCCGTTTCGCCGTGTTTGCGGGCAATGCGCCAATGACCATCGATGCAGACGCTGCAGCCGTTGATCTGGCTGGCGCGCAGATTGACGAGTTCGAGCAGCCTTGGCGAAAGGCCTGTTTCGGTCGGCACCTTGCTGAGCGCATTGAGCGCCTGCATGGCTTCTGGAAGCACGAGGGCGGGATTTCCCATTCTCTCCGGCATGATAGGTCTCCTTGATGGGTTTAGGGTGCGACGATCCGCCGGCGCTGTCACACCGGCCCGGTTTCATTCGTCATTGATGTGACGGAACGCAGCGAAGGAATGTGACGGATGAACGAGAATAATTGGCTGGCCGATCAATTCGAAGCCAACCGGGCGCATCTGAAGGCTGCCGCCTATCGCATGCTGGGGTCGCGCAGCGAGGCCGAAGACGCGGTTCAGGAGGCCTGGCTGCGGCTCACCCGCGCGGATAGGACTGACGTCGGCAATCTCGCCGGCTGGCTGACGACGGTGGTGGCGCGCATCTGCCTCGATATGCTGCGTGCCCGCAAGACCCGGCGCGAGGAGCGGCTGGAGACATCGGTCCATGCAGCGATCGCCGATCCGGCCAAGGATCCGGAACGCGACGCCGCCTTCGCCGATTCGGTGGGCGTGGCGCTGCTCGTCGTGTTGCAGACGCTGGCGCCTGCCGAACGAGTTGCCTTCGTGCTGCACGACATGTTCGATCTTCCCTTCGACGAAATTGCGCCGATTATCGGCCGGTCATCCGCCGCCGCCCGTCAGCTCGCGAGCCGTGCCCGCCGCCGGGTGCAGGGCGCGGACGAGACGCCGGATGTCGATCTCGGCCGGAAACGAACGATTGCGGAGGCCTTTCTGACGGCTTCGCGCAACGGCGATCTGCAGGCGCTGATTGCCGTGCTCGCCCCAGATGTTGTGTTTCGCCTGGATGCGACGGCGGCGCGTTTCGGCGCCTTCAGCGAAAGACGCGGCGCATCCGAAGTGGCAGAGTTGTTCAAGGGCCGGGCGCAGGCGGCAGAGATCGCCATCGTCGACGGCGAGCTTGGCTTCGTCGTGCGCATCGCGGGTCAGATCCGCGTCGTGGTGGCGTTCACCATCGCCGGCGACAGGATTGCGGCAATCGAAGCTATCGCCGATCCAGACCACCTCGAACGGCTTGAATATTCAATCCTGCGGGATTGAAATCGCTGGAAAAATTTGCCGTTCCTTGACGGCGAGTGCGGCTGAGAACGAGCGCCCTGCCGCCGTTCCCGTGCGGCTAGCTGCGCTTCATTTCTCTTGACAGCAGTCTCTTCGACTTTATTCTATTATAAGGCTTCTTATACCATAACTATGGAATTTGAAATATGATCATGTCGGGCGACCAGGCGAAAAAGCCGCTTCTCCTCACCAATGTCAGGCCGACGGCTTTCGGTGCGGGCGCATCCGAGGGGGTGATCGACATTCTCGTCAATGCCGACGGCCGCATCGCCCGGATCGGTCCATCGCTTCCAGCCGCTGAGGATGTGACACGCATCGACGGCAAGGGGGCTTTCATTTCGCCGGGCTGGATCGATCTGCACGTCCACATCTGGCATGGCGGCACCGACATCTCCATCCGCCCGTCCGAATGCGGTCTCGAGCGCGGCGTCACCACCCTGGTCGACGCCGGTTCGGCCGGCGAGGCGAATTTCCATGGCTTCCGCGAGTATATCATCGAGTCCTCGCGCGAGCGCATCAAGGCCTTCCTGAACCTGGGCTCGATCGGTCTCGTCGCCTGCAACCGCGTCGCCGAGCTCAGGGATATCAGAGATATCGATCTCGACCGCATTCTCCAAGTCTACGCTGAAAACAGCGAGCACATCGTCGGCATCAAGGTGCGCGCCAGCCACGTCATCACCGGCTCCTGGGGTGTCACTCCCGTCAAGCTCGGCAAGAAGATCGCCAAGATCCTGAAAGTGCCGATGATGGTCCATGTCGGCGAGCCGCCGGCGCTTTATGACGAAGTGCTTGAAAT
This sequence comes from Rhizobium sp. BK049, assembly GCF_014193135.1. Taxonomy (NCBI): domain Bacteria; kingdom Pseudomonadati; phylum Pseudomonadota; class Alphaproteobacteria; order Hyphomicrobiales; family Rhizobiaceae; genus Rhizobium; species Rhizobium sp. BK049. The sequence goes on along the minus strand of NZ_JACHYV010000009.1, from coordinate 55,013 downwards.
TCTCGGCCCCGGTGACGTCGTCACCCATTGCTTCAACGGGAAGGCCGGTTCGAGCATCATGGAGGACGAGGATCTTTTCAATCTCGCCGAGCGCTGCGCCTCCGAAGGCATCCGCCTCGACATCGGCCATGGCGGCGCCTCCTTCTCCTTCAAAGTCGCCGAAGCGGCGATCGCGCGCGGGCTTCTGCCGTTCTCGATCTCGACCGACCTGCACGGCCATTCGATGAACTTTCCGGTCTGGGACCTGGCGACGACGATGTCGAAGCTGCTGAGCGTCGGCATGCCCTTCGACAAGGTCGTGGAAGCAGTCACCCATGCGCCGGCCTCGGTCATCAAGCTGTCGATGGAGAACCGGCTTGCGGTCGGCGCGCAAGCCGAATTCACCGTTTTCGACCTCGTCGAGTCCGAACTCGAGGCGACGGATTCGAATGGTGATGTCTCGGTCCTCAACAAACTGTTCGAGCCACGCTATGCGGTGATGGGTGCCGAGGCCGTCGCCGCCAGCCGCTACGTGCCGCGGGCGCGCAGGCTGGTGCGCCACAGCCACGGCTATTCCTACAGATAGAATCCGCCGCGAGGCGGGGTTCGATCATAAATTCTCCCGAGAGGCCTCAGATGATCGATGGTTCCAGGGATTTACGACAGTCAGTCCCGCCGCCTCAAAGGGGCTTATATCGCGTGTCGCGACAACAAAGCCCTTCGAAGCGGCGATGGCGGCGATATATCCGTCCGGCGTCGGGAAGCCTTGGCCGTTCGTTCTAGCTCTGACGGCAAGGTCGGCATAATGCCGGGCCGCTCCGACGTCGAATGGCAATACCCGATCCCCAAAGAGTGCTAGTAAGCCGCCAAACATCTCGGTCAGGGCCGCTTTGCGTCGACCGTCCGGTAAGGCACCGATGCCGAACATCAATTCGGCCAAGGTAACACTCGACAAATACAGCGTTTCCGCGGCTTGCTCGTTGAGCCACGCGCGCACAGCCAAACTGGGCGTCGGTTTCATCGTCTCGGAAAGCACATTCGTATCGAGTACGATCATTCAAACCTCAAGGGCTCCGCCGCCGCCCCTTCGCGCAGCTGATCAAGCACCTCGAGATCATCATTGGTCAGCGCCAATTGCCGGCCGAGTTCAGCCAAAGCGTCTCCCATGCGAATGCGCTGCTCGGGCTTTACGGCATTTTCCAGGATTTCGCGAACTTCCGCCTCGGTGCTGCGGCCATGCATCGCCGCCCGGACACGCAGTGCGCGATGCACGTCATCGGGCACGTTTCGAACTGTCAGAACGGCCATATTCAGATCCCAAATGCTGTCAGTGACGTCAATATAGATGCAATGCAGTCAGAGGACAATCCTTCAAGGATCGTGTTTGAGCTCACGTCAGCGGTTGCGCCAACCCATCAGTTTTTCGATCCGCTCCGCAGAATTGCGCACATGCGCCGTATAATGGTTCTCGTCGGAAAAGGCCTTCTGCTCCGGCAGCACGATCGAAATGGTGGCAACGCACTGGCCGTCGCGATCGCAGATCGGCGAGGCGATGCAGGCGACCGCATAATCGGATTCGCCGGCCTGGATCGACAGGCGCGACTCGAAGGCCTTGCCGGCCGCTTCCGATAGGGTGCGCGGATCGATCTCGGCGCGGCCGGTCGGCGACGAGCGGGCGCAGCGTTTGAAAAGCTCGATGCGTTCCTCTTCGGGCAGGTGGCCGACGAGCAGGCGGCCCGACGCCGTCCAATTGAGCGGCACCCGGGTGCCGACGCGAGACGCCACCTGGAAGTGGCTCGGGCCGTCGGCCATGGCAAGCACCAGCATGTAATCGCCGTCACGGCCGCAGACCTGCACGGTTTCGCCGGCCTGGCGACAGAGATCGTGCATTTCGTGGGTGGCGATACTCATGAAATCCAGCGACCGGGCATAGGCAAGCCCGTAATGATAAAGCCGGGCGCCGAGCCAGATCGAGCCATCCGCCTGGCGCGTCAGCATATTCTTTTCGACGAGGTCGTCGACGATGACGTAGACGGTCGATAGCGGCGCCTTTACCGCCTTGGCGATGGCATAGACGCCGGCCGGCGATCCTGTTTCATAGAGATGATCGATCACCTGAAGAGCGCGGTCGATGCCGCTGACGCGGGCGCGGCGCGCGCTCTTGCCGCCGGCTTCGCCGGCAAGGCTCTCATCTTCGGAGTAAACTGCGGGCGATGTCTTTCCGTCCAATTTCATGCACCTCATGAACACTGCGACCATATTACATTACTATGGTACAGCGGTCGCTGTGGCAAATCGCAACATTTTGTAGGTTGATCGTCGGTGCGAATGTGGCGGCGGTAGAACCGGGAGACTGCGTGGTTTCCGCATCCGCCGATACCGCCCACCTCATAACAAGCGGTGACGCGCTCCGATGAGGCTGCAGGCTTTTGCCAGCCCCTTGTCCAGCGTGACGAGCGTCGTGTCGCTATCGATTGCGACGGCGAGATGCAGCGCAGCACCGGCACGAAGACCGATATTGAACTGTTCGATTATTCGCGCCGCTTCGATGAAGTGCGACCGCGATATCGGCAGGCATTCGAAGGTCGTCGAACATAGTTCCTTGAACAAGGCCAAAGCCTTGCTGCGATCGGCCGGATCGATCTGTCCGTTTCTCGCCTTGAGCCCGATGGCGCTTGAAAATTCGGTTATCGTCCAGCTGCTGACGGCGATCTCCTCGGATCGACGCTCCGCCAGCCATTGCTGCACGTCGTCCGTGCGGGTTTCGACCGTCCATGCGGCGACGAGGACTGATGTGTCGATGTAAAGCATCAATAACGATCGGTATCGCGCAGATTGCGAATGAAGGTCGCGGAATCGACCGGCTCGGCCGGTGGCTTCATCGAGGCCGTCAATGCTTTCAGCCGTTCGACATCGATCGGTTGTTTCGGCGTCTTCACCGGCACGAGCTGCGCCACCGGCTTGCCATGCCGCAATATCTCGATCGTTTCGCCGGCCTCCACCCTATTGAGCAACTCGCTCAGGTGGGCTTTTGCTTCCGCCAGGTTGACACCTGCCATCATATTGTCCCCGTGACCAATTTTCTGGTCATTTTATTCGGAAAGCGATGTGCCTGCAATGCCGTTGGAACAACCAGCCGTAGCCTGAGTTTGTCCCTCAACTCAGGAGGCTATAATGACGCATTATCCAACACCCCCTTTCCCGTCCCAGAAACAGCCGATGCCGGGTTTCACCGCCCAGATGGACCCGGTTCCCGACCATGGCGAAAAAACCTATCGCGGATCCGAACGGCTAAAGGGCAAGCGGGCGATCATTACCGGCGGCGATAGCGGCATCGGCCGCGCAGTGGCAATCGCCTATGCAAGGGAAGGCGCCGATCTGTTGATTTCCTATCTCGACGAGGATGAGGATGCCGACGAGACGAAGCGGCTGGTCGAACAGGCCGGGCGCAAGGCCGTGCTCGTCAGCGGCGATATTCAGGATCCCGCCCATTGCCGGCAAATTGTCGAGACCGCGGTCAAGGAGCTCGGCGGTATCGACATTCTCGTCAACAATGCCGCGCACCAGGCAAGTTTCAAAAGCATCGACGAGATCAGTGACGAGGAGTGGGAACTGACCTTCAAGGTCAACATCCATGCGATGTTCTACCTGACCAAGGCGGCTGTCGCCCATATGAAGCCCGGCAGCGCCATCATCAATACGGCCTCGATCAATGCGGACAATCCGAACCCGTCGCTGCTGGCCTATGCGACCACGAAGGGCGCAATTCAGAATTTCACCGCAGGCCTGGCCCAGCTTCTGGCCGAGAAAGGCATCCGCGCCAATGCCGTGGCGCCGGGCCCGATCTGGACGCCGCTCATTCCTTCAACGCTGCCCGAAGACAGCGTCAGCAATTTCGGTAAGCAAGTGCCGATGAAACGGCCGGGTCAACCGGCTGAACTGGCCACGGCCTATGTCATGCTGGCCGATCCACTGTCGAGCTATGTCTCCGGCACGACAATCGCGGTCACGGGCGGCAAGCCGATCCTGTAATGCATGTCGCCAGGAATTGGCGGTTCCGGGATCAAGGCATGCACCAAATCAGGAGCTGAGGCGCGTGATCACGATCTGGCAGGATGCGCGCTTCAGTCACGGTTTGCCGTAGCCACCGCCGGTCGGCGTCGTGATGATCACGGCGTCGCCGGCGGCGGGCAGGGCCTGGTCGCAGCGGAGCAAGTTCGAAAAGCGCGGCCTCGTGAAAGGCGCGCGTGCGGGCAAGGAGAAGTTGATCGCCGCCGCTTTCCGGCCACTACGATCAAGCAGCAAGGGCCGCCGCCTCTTTATGACGACAGCCCTTGTCGGGGGCAGGGAGAGATCCCCCGGTGTTCAGGCGGCTTTCAGCCGAAGCAGGGAATAGCCGGCAGATTGGCGCGGCTCGCAAGCGCTCCGATCATCTTGCCCACCGGCGTCGGGCGCGATTCGCGTTTCCCGGCGGCCGTTTCCAGGAGTTGCTTGAAGTCTTCAAGCTTCACGCCGTCGGCGCGCAACACCATGGCGATCAGGGGGTCGCGAAGGGCTTCGGATATTGTCAGGTCGTCTCTGGTCTGTCTCATGGCTTGTCCTCCTTTCGTGGGCGGTCGCCCGTGTTCCACATCCGCCGCCAACCCTCTGCGTTGACTTTCGCGGCCTGTGGTGTTACCGGTAAGTAACAATGCTGTTGTTACCGATCGGTCACATTGATGTCAAGGACTTCGTCCGCAAAAAAATCAGAAACTTCGAATGAAATCTCCCCAACCGTTTCAGAAGATCGTATCCCGCCGCGGGAGCGCATCGTCTCGACGGCCGTGGAGCTTTTCCGCGAGCGCGGCATCCGCGGCATCGGCGTCGATGCCATCGCCGATGCCGCCTCGACCAATAAGATGACGCTCTACCGGCATTTCGGCTCGAAGGACGAACTCGTCTGCGAGACGCTGCGGCGTGCCTCCGAAAAGGCCGATGCCATTTGGCGCGATCTGGAGGCCGCTCATCCCGGCGATCCCCGCGCCCAGCTCGACGCCTGGGTGGAGATGCGGGCGCAGTGTCTGAACGGCGAGCCCGCCGGCTGCGATCTCGCCAACGCCGCCATCGAGCTCAAGGGAGAAGGGCATCCCGCCCATGAAATGATTGAGAGGCACAAGGCCGCACAGCGCGATCGCTTGGCCGCGCTCTGTTCGGCAGCCGGTGCGCGCGAACCTCAACTTCTTGCCGATACGCTGACGCTGCTGCTCGAAGGCGCGCGCGTCAGCCGTCAGGCAATGGGCGCCGCCGGCTGTTGCGGCCATTTCGCCAAGGCCTGCCGAGCAGCGATCGCTTCTTTCACCTGATAGACCGGAACCTTACCGCCTCCACACCGTTTTTCCATCACCGGGACGATGTGGAGACCGGGAGATGAACTACGCCTATCTCAAGCGCCTATATGCCAGACGCGCCGAGCTCGAAGCCAAGCTCGAGCTTCACGAGGCACGCTATTGTTTTGGCGAGGAAGAGGTCGATGACGGCACCGACAGCGACCTGCGTCAGCGATTGAGCGAGGTCTCCGAGGAGATCGCCGCGCTGGAGAACAGGTCGGCCAGAGCCCTTTCAGGGTAGGTCACCGTAGCTGCAGGTGCTGCCGGATCATTGGCAAAGCCAGGGTCAGGAGCGTCGCGAAAACCATGATGACGCCATAGGGTATCTTCCGGCTCGCCCGAATTTCCTCGATGCGCATGAAAAAAGCGAGATGCGCGACGCGCAGCGGCACCGGCAGCCGCAGGATCAGAAGCGTGACGATGCCCAGCACAAGGAGTAGCACCGCGAACGGCATCATTCCGGGCCATCCGACAAAAAGGCCGATCGGCAGGAAAAGCTTGGCGTCTCCTGCGCCAAACAGCCGGAACGCCCAGAGCGCCACCCCAAGCACGAACATCAGCAGACCGGCCCCAAGGTCGCCACCAATTCCGCTCGAAGCAAACAGGGCCGCGCCGACATCCTCGGAACCAAGCATCACGGCCACCGCGCGCAGCGCATAAAGTGTCACGAGCGCCAGCACGACTGCGTTGGGGATCTTCCATGTGCGGAAATCTGTCCAGGCGGCGTAGAGAAATAGTAATACTGAAATAGAATTAATAAAAACGACTATGTCTCTCATCGAGTCCAACCTTCCTGGGCTATGACAATCTACTTGCACGTTCAATTTCACTCGACATCAGCGACCTAAGTTGTTTTCGAATGCAAATAATATGATTTTTGACTTTAACCATAAAGTATAGATGTAGATCGCCTATGTATAAAACATTTGACTAATTTAGACTTAACAGATTATTAATATTCCCAGTCGAAGAGGCGGTCTCGACGACAAGGCAGCCGGGGGAAATTACGGCGCACAACTTACCTGGGAGGTAATTCTCGATGAAAGCATTTGTAAATAGCGTACGCGCTTTCGCGCGGGAAGAAGATGGCGTCGCACTTACCGAATACCTTATTCTGCTTGCCTTGCTGGTTGGCGGCGTGATCGGGGCGGTGACACTGGCCGGCACCAATCTCGCTACCGTCTGGAACGGCTGGGCAGCTTGGTTTACGGCCAACCTGACACCAGCCTGATATTGGCCTTCGAAGAAGCGAGGGGTTTTTGTTAACCCCTCCCTTCTAAATTAGCATCAATGAATGGATGCGCTCCGTCCAGTGTAGCGAGTGACCGCGATGCGTTCTTCAACGATTTTAAGCCTCGTCATTGCATTTGTACTTGCCGCCGCCGCAGTTTTCGGCATGCGCGAGTATCTCTCCGATCAGAAGGCCCGGCTGCTGGCGATGAACGGCATGAAGGCCGAGGAACGGACACTCATCGTCGCCGCCACGCCAATGCGCTTCGGCGACCGAATCCGGGCCGAAAACCTCAGAGCCATTCCGTGGCCCTCTAATGAAACACCCGCAGGCTCATTCGTCAGCATCGAGATGGTCGTCGGCAATGATGCCCAGCCGCGCTATGCCATGGCGGCGATCGACCCTGGCGAGCCGGTTCTATCCTCGAAAATCACCGGTACTGGTGAACGCGCCACTCTGTCGGCGGCGCTGGATCAGGGCATGAAGGCCGTTTCCATTCGCGTCAACGACGTGCTTGGCGTTGCCGGCTTCGTTAGGCCTTCCGATCGCGTCGACGTGCTTCTGACGCGGGTCGTGCGCGGGCAGGCGGGCAACGATCAGACCTTCGTCGACGTGCTGCTGCAAGGCGTCAAGGTCCTTGCGGTGGACCAGACGGCAGACGAGCGCAAGGACGAGCCATCCGTCGTGAAAACGGTGACCTTTGAGGTCACGACCGACGAGGCGCAGCGCCTGACCCTCGGCTCCAGTGTCGGCACGCTCTCCCTGGCGCTTCGCAATGTTGCCTCTTCCTCAGTCGAGCAGACCCGGCCGATCACTGTCGCCGACCTCGGTGGCGGGGCGATGGCGACAGAACTGGGCAAGGATTTGGAAAAGCAGTTGCCAGAACCGGCAAAACAAGTGCAGATTGTGGAACAAAAGGTTGAGCCGGTGTTGCCGGTTGAGCCGAAGTGGGTGACAGTGGGAGTCTGGAACACGACGAAGCGCGAGGAGCACCGAGTCGGCCTGGTCCAGTGATGTTGATGCGGAATGCCGCAGGTGCGGCGAGCCGGATGAGGGGGCTAAAGCAGGCATGGCGAACGGCAAGAGAAAAATCGCGAGGACGAAAAGCCTTGCGGCATTAGCGGCAGTGTTTTCGGCCTGTGTGTGTTTGGGCCCCGGAGTTGCCGGCCGCGCCAACGCACAGGAGAAGTCCATCACTTTAGGCGAATCAGTCCAGCATGTGACCTTGCCTCCGAACGAGACGCTGACGCTCAATACAGGCCAGCCCTTCGGTGATCTTGTCATCGGCAGCGCCGATATGATCGACGTGGTGCCGCTTTCCGACAAGTCGCTGTTCATCCGCGGCAAAAAGCCCGGCGCCACCAATATCTCGGTCTATGGCGACGACAAGTCGCTGCTTGGGGTCATCGACATCCGCGTTGCGAGCGATTTCAGCGAAGTCGCTTCCGCCATTCGCTCTGCCGCGCCCTCGGCTCGGGTCAGGGTCATCAACTCCAACGATCGCATTCGCCTGACAGGCTTCGTCCGTGACGGCATCGAACTGCAGCGGGTGATGGAAATCGCCCAATCATATTCCGACCAGCCAGTGCTGAACCAGTTGCGCGTCAGTGACAGCCAGCAGGTGATGCTGGAGGTCCGTGTCATCGAAGCCTCGCGCCAGACGGGTCGTGACCTCGGGATCGGTTGGTCCGGCTATGGCAACAACAATCGCATCGGCAAGGCAACGTCCAGCCAGGGGATCACCGTTGATGACAACGGCAACTTGGCCCGTACCCTCCTTGATCCCAAGGGTGCGGCAACGGGTGCGTTGCCCTTCGGCCAGCTGATCGCCAAGGTGTTGGAAATCTCCGGCGGCCACATCGACGTTGTGATCAACGCCCTCGAGCAGAAGGGATTGGTGCGCCGCCTGGCTCAGCCGAACCTCATCGCCATGAGTGGCTCTACCGCCAGCTTTCATGCCGGCGGTGAAGTGCCGATCCTGAAGACGACGAACAACGGCACGACGGTGGCCACAGAGACGGACTATCGCCCATTCGGTGTGCGGCTGACCTTCAAGCCGGTGGTTCTTGATGATGGTCTCATCAACCTGGAGATCGAGCCTGAGGTTTCCGAGATTGATCCGTCGATCAACGTCAACGGCAATCCGGGATTCATCTCGCGCGCTGCCAGCACCACGGTCGCGCTCCGCGACGGCCAGAGCTTTGCCTTGGCGGGCCTGCTGCAGTCGATCAATGCCAAAGACATCCAGCAATTGCCGGGACTCGGGCAGATACCGGTGCTCGGCGCTCTGTTCCGTTCGACGAGTTTCCAGAAGAAGGAATCCGACCTCGTCATCGTCGTCACGCCACACATTGTGCGCCCGGCCCGCCCGGGTGAGGACCTCTACAGTCCGCTCGATCAGACGCGTTCGTCCAACGACGTCGAGCTCTTCGCGCTCGGGGTTCTGGAAGTCGACAAGGACATGCTCCGACGCTTTCGAAATGGCGTAGGTGTGACCGGGCCTTATGGCCACCGTCTCGACTTGAACCAGGGAGTCCAAGCCGTTGCTACAAAACGCTAAGCGCGTCCTTCTCGTCTTTGCGGCCGCCGGCCTCGCTTCCGGCTGCGCCGACTACATGAACCATCGCGACACGATCACCTTCGGGGTCGGCAACGCCGTGGAAGCAAACAAGGCCATCCAGATCGAGGACCCATTCCCGCCCGAAGCCCAGCGAACCCGAATCGCAAGCGACGGCAAGGTGATCCGCAGGGTGGTCACTCAATATCAGAACGGCGGGCTGGGCGTTGTTCAGCCGTCGCCGGCCATGGGGGCGAATGGGGCCTCCAACGGGGTGATCGCCAGCCAGTAGCTGGCGGAAGGCATGAACGGCGCAGCGCGCCGCAGGGGAAATGCACGAAACGGGGTCATCACGGCGATAGCGCCGTGATGGGGGGACGCCAATGCTCAGCAGGGTTGTCAGACGGTTCTGGAATGATCATCGTGGCTATGTCATCGCCTTGACGCTCATCGCCATGCCAATGCTTCTCGGCTTTTCGCTGCTGGTCATCGATGTCGGCCGCAGCAGCAACCTGCATACCGATCTCCAGAACGCGGTCGATGCGATGGCGTTGGCGGGGGCCCGGGAACTCGATGGCCGCGATGATGCCATTTCGAGGGCGCAGACGGCGATCGAGAAAATCGCCAATAGCGCGGCTTTCTCCGGCGGCGGGACCGGCATGTCGCTTGGCTCGTATATCAGCGTGAGCTATGACGCCGGCAATGATGCCGGAAGCACGGTTACCGTGCTTTTTCTGAAGAGCATCCCGGCCAACGACGATACGGCCATTCCGGCTTCGATGGAAACGACCGTGGCCAGCGAAGCTTCCTATGCCTGGGTTATCGCCAAGCCGCAAGCGATGCAGACGATCTTTCCGATCCCGGTCGGCTTCAACCGCGATACGATCAACATTGCCGCCGACGCCGTGGCGGTATATCACGCCAGCGCCTGCGACGTGACGCCGATCTTTATCTGCAATCCGTTCGAGCCGGTGGGGAACACCAGTGAAAGCGCCAGCGAAACTGCAGCTGCCGCGTTGCACTCCAATTTTGCGGCCGGAAATCTCTACGGGCGGCAGATCGAGCTTCACAGCACCGCGGCGTCCAATCCCGGGCCCGGCAATTTCGGCTTCCTGCGGACCCCCTTGGGCAATGGTGCGTCCGTCCTGGCGGAGGCTCTTGCCACCGGCAATCCCGGTACATGCTACACACAGGACAGCCTCGATACGGAGACGGGCGCAAAGGCGGGGCCCGTCGAGGACGGCGTAAATACGCGCTTCGGCTTCTACTCCTCGTCGTTCAACAAGGCGAACGGGGATTATCGTTACAGACCTGCTCAGAACGTGCGCTCCGCTCAGTCAATCAGCGGCAAGGGAAAGAAGGGCTGCGACACCTATACTCCGGTCATGGTCGGAGACGTTGTCGGCGATGCGACCAAGGCTTTGCCGCTCGGCTACGGTGCGAGCATGACCTCGCTTGCCGGCGGCAAGATCAGCAGCGGCAACAATTGGAACTACACGACCTATTGGAATGTCGCGCAGGGCACGGCCGCGCCCTCGGTGAGCACGGTCCTCAGCAACTACTCCAGCTATCCCCCGCAAGCGACCGGAACACCGAGCCAGCCCTCCGCCTACGACGTTTATCGTTACGAGCTTGCTAACCCGTCTCTAATCAATCATGCCTCGGCGAATGGCGAGACCGGAACACCGGCAACCGGCGGCCAGTGCTATACCGGCCCGGATCTTTCGAACTATACCGCGGCTGAATATGGTGATCGCCGCGAAATCTTCTCAGCCATCGTCAATTGTGGCTATGAAGCCTCGGTCGGGCATCTGAACGGCCATAAGGCCACGCGCGCGGTCGCCTTCGCGCGCATGTTTCTGACCAAGCCGGCAATTAAGGATTCCGGCGAACGATACCTTTCCCTGGAGATGATCGACATCACCGGCAAGGGCGGACGCGGCACGCTGGACGAATTCCTTCGGGAAGAAGCGGAGCTGGTCAGATGATGGCGCTTCGCAATTTTATCCTGCATCGACTGTGCCTCGGCTTCTGGCGGCGGGAGGAAGGCGCGGTTCTCGCTGAGACGCTGCTCGCGGTCCCCTTTGTGACGCTCTTTGCCGCGGCCATACTGGAGTTTGGCAGCATTTTTTGGCAGCGGATGCAGATCGACGCAGGTCTGCGGGATGCTGGGCGTTACCTTTCGCGATGCCGACCGCTGTCGGGAACTTATGTGCCGACATGCAATCAAGCAACGGCAAAGACGATCGCTTTTTACGGAACGCAGACACCTGCGGCAAACGCTCAACCCCGCGTCCCCGGCTGGAACGACCCTGCCGACATCACCATCAGTGCGCCCGATGCCGACGGGAACATCACCCTTTCCACTGCGCATCTCTATCAGAGCTCGCCGGTGTTCGGCTTTCTTGGAATCGACGCCATCACCCTCAGTTCCTTCCATGAAGAGAGATATATCGGATGGTGATCTTTCGGCGGCTCAAGACATTCTGGCAGGATAGCAGTGGTGTCAGCCTTGTCGAAGCATTGCTGACCTTTCCCATCGTCATGCTGGTCTTCGCCGCCTTCATCGAGTTCGGCTATGCCATGTCGCAGTGGAATCAGACGGTCAAGGCACTGCAGTATGGTGCCCGACTGGCGGCGGTATCAGATCCGCTGACGACCAATTTCAACGCCGTTTTCCCGGCCGACGCTGCCGATCCGCTCAACAACGGCAAAGCCACACCGAATAATGCCACCATATCTTCGACTTGCGGACCGGCTCTTGCAAACTGCACGGCGGCATTGAACCGGATCGTCCTGGGAAGCGATGGCGTTTGCAACGCGGGAACTGATCTGCACCCCGGCATTTGCGATCTCAATTGGCGTATCCAACCGCAGAATCTGGTCGTTACCTATCAGCGATCGGGACTCGGCTATTGGGGCCGCCCTGACGGACCCGTGCTGACGATGCGGGTAGAGGTGCGCGACATCACCTTCGATCTGCCGATCCTCGGCGGCCTGCTGGGACTGAACGACGTCACCATCCCGGCCCATCCAGTAACGATCACGACGGAAGACCTGAAGACCTGCTCAACCTGCTGATTCCTTAATTAACGCGTAGGAAAGCGAAAATGACAGCGCACATGAACATTGCCGCATCGGCCAAGATCCTGGTTCTCTCCGACGACGCGGCTGCAGCGAGCTTCATGCTCGATACGTTCGGATCGCTTTCGCGTTACGATGTCCGCCATTTCTCGCTGAAGGCACTCGGGGAAAAGGGCCGGCTCGATCCGACGCAGTTCGACCTGATCGTTCTCGACGTCGACAACGGAAGTTTGCTGCAGCAACCGGAGCTCTTCTCGTTTCGCACCGCCTATCGGGACATTCCGCTCGTCGTCGTTTCTGAAGATCTGCCGGACGACATGCTGCGGCTGCTCTTCCGCCTGAACGGCAATGACTGGCTGAAGAAGCCGCTCGAGCGCCGCGCCCTGATCGACATGATTTCGACCCATGCGCCAGGCACCGGGGCCAGCGACAGCCGGGTGCATGCCGTGGTATCAGCCGTCGGTGGTGCGGGCGCCAGCATGATCGCTTCGTCGCTTGCGCATTCGCTGGCTCAGCCGACCAAGAACTCGACGCCGCGGGTAGACCTGTTCGATACGGATTTTTGCTCCGGGGCGCTTGGCTACTATCTCAATCTTGTGAACGACTATGACTTGAAACCGGTCATCGCCAACCCTTCCCGGGTCGATCTTGAATTCATCGATCTTGTCCGAAAGCGGCATCCGGGAGGCTTTTCACTGCTTTCCTTCAAGCAGCCGTCAGTCCTTCTGTCGCCGAAGGGCGGTGAACTCGTGCTGCGTATGCTCGACGTGGCCGCCTTCGAGAGCGACCACACGGTCGTCGACGTCCCCTATTATGACACGCCGTGGAAATACGAGGTGCTCACTTCGGTCAACAGCATCTACATCGTCACCGAAATGACGGTCCCTGCGCTATCTCAAGCCAGGGATTTGTTTGCCAATCTGGTACGGCTGCGAGGCAGTTCGGACCAGATATTCATCGTCATCAATAAATACCGAGCCAAGCTTTTCGGCCTCGGCCTGCGCCGACAACAGACGGAGAAGATCTTCAAGGGCATCCCGACGCATGTCATTGCGGATGAGTGGGATACTTTGAGCGAGGCGGTTAACCGCGGTGTGCTGCCGGCTCAGGTGAATTCCCGGGCGCGATTCTGCGGCGCGGTCGGTAAACTTGGAGCATTGGTGCGATGAAGGCGATTGACCGTGGCCGCATAAGGTCCTGCGTCGGCCTTCTGGTTCTGGTCGTTCTGGCCGTTGCCGGGGATGCCGCGGCAGCCGGGCTTGTGCCACGAACCCTGGGGCCGACGACAAGCACCGTGGTGACAATCGAAAAAAGCTACGCGGCTGGAACGATCGTCATCGTCAGCGCGAACCGAACGCTGGATCTCGTCATCTCTGAAGGACGTGCGATCCGTTACAAGATCGGCGTCGGACGTGACGGATTTCGCTGGAGCGGGACCGTCAAGGTCGGACGCAAGGCAGAGTGGCCCGACTGGCGCCCGCCTGCCGAGATGAAGGCGCGCGCGGCCGGACTTCCGGACTTGGTACCTGCCGGACCGCTCAATCCCTTGGGCGCTCGCGGGATCTATCTCTTCAAGGGCGGGACCGACACGCTCTACCGCATTCACGGAACGAACGAGCAGTCGACGGTCGGCGATTTCGCCTCATCGGGCTGTTTTCGCATGAGCAATGCCGACGTCATCGATCTCTATGAGAGGGTGAAAGTCGGTTCCACGGTCATTGTAAAATAGTTCAGGGGTGGAAAGCATGGCGAACGGCATCATGGGGCGTTTCTACAAGCATCAGCAGGAGCCTGAAAGCCGGGAACATCCGGAGGCGGCCGACCTGTCTCTCGTCGCAGCTCAGAACATGCCTGCCCGACCGGTCTCTGACAGCGCCACGGCGGGTGGCGAAGAGGCGTCGCTCGGGCCGGACATGGTTTCCGAGCGGGTCAATCTGCACCGTTACCTGCTCGATCGTATCAACCTCGGGATACTCGACACGCTCGACAATGAGGAGATCGCGACCGAGATCCGGCCGCTCGTCAAGGACTATATCCGGAGTAACAACTTTCCGTTGAATGCCAAGGAAATCAACGATCTGATCCGCGATATCACCGACGAGATGCTCGGGCTGGGACCGATCGAGCCGCTGCTGGCCGACGAGACGATCGCAGATATTCTCATCAACGGCTACAGCAGCGTCTATGTCGAGCGGAGCGGCAAGCTTGAAAGCACCGCCGTCCGTTTCAAGGACGAGGACCATCTGCTTCGGGTGATCAACAAGATAGTCTCGGCCGTCGGCCGCCGCGTCGACGAATCGACGCCGATGGTCGACGCCCGCCTCAAGGATGGCTCGCGTGTCAACGTCGCCATCAGGCCGATCTCGGTCGATGGGCCGCTCGTTTCCATCCGCAAATTCACCCGCAAGCCGCTGACATTGGAGCGCCTCGTGCAATATGGCGCCATGGCCGATGCGATGCGCATCCTTCTCAGCGCCGCCGTCAAGGGCAAAGTGTCCATGGTCATTTCAGGCGGCACCGGTTCCGGCAAGACCACCTTGCTCAATGCTCTCTCCTCGCAGATTTCTCCAAAGGAGCGCCTGATCACCATCGAGGATGCGGCCGAACTCCAACTGCAGCAACCCCATGTCGGGCGTTTGGAAACCCGGCCGCCGACACTCGACGGACGCAACGAGATCCGTCAACGCGAACTTTTGAAAAATGCTCTTCGCATGCGTCCCGACCGCATCATCGTCGGCGAAGTCCGCGGCGACGAGGCGTTCGACATGCTGCAGGCGATGAATACTGGTCACGAGGGGTCGATGACGACTATTCACGCCAACACGCCCCGCGACGCCGTCGGCCGACTCGAACAGATGGTCGGCATGGCGGGGATGCCGATGTCGCAGTTGAGCATTCGCTCACAGATCTCGTCGGCCATCACCATCATCGTGCAGGTCCAGCGCTTGAGCGACGGCAGCCGCAAAGTTGTCTCGATTTCCGAGATCACCGGCATGGAGGGCGAAGTCGTGCAGATGCAGGAGATTATGAAGTTCAAGAAAATCGGCACTGACGAAGGCGGGCGGATCCATGGCGAATTCCGCGCCACCGGCATCCGGCCGCGATTCGTCGAGGAATTTGCGGAACTCGGGATCGAGATTCCCGTGGCAATTTTTGATCCCGGTAAACCGCTCCAAACGGGACCTGTTCAATGACCCTGACTCTCGTTTACGCTGCCGTTTTCACCGCGGCCCTTGTCGCTGTTGAAGCGATTATGCGCGGCTACTTCAAGACATCCGAACGCCACCGCGCCGTGAACCATCGGTTGAGCTTGCTCGAGGTCAGCGATGATCATCGCAAGACCTATAGCGATATGCTCAAGGAGCGGGGTGTCGCCGGTGGTTGGCGGCAAACCCCCATGATGCAGCGGCTGCTGCGGTTCTACGCGCAGTCGGGAATCAAGTTCGATGCCAGGCGATTTGCTCTCTTCGCGATCGCGGGCGCACTTTTTACGTGGCTGGCAGTTCAGTTCCTCGTGCCGAGCACTCTGTTTAGAATACCCGTCTTTCTGCTGATCTGCCTGCTCATCCCCGCGTTGGTCGTCTGGCGCGCCCGGGCGAGCCGCATGAAGAAATTCGAGCTGAAGCTTCCTGAAGCGCTCGATGTCGCCAATCGCAGCCTGGCCGCCGGCCACCCGCTGCCGGCGGCGATTTCTTTGGTGGCACGCGAGATGCCTGATCCGATCGGCACCGAGTTCGGCCTCCTCTCGGATGAACTCACCTACGGCGTGACGCTGGACGATGCCCTTGTGAACTTAGCCGATCGGGTCGGCGTCGAGGACCTGAATCTGCTTGCGATATCGTTGAGCGTACAGGCGGGAACCGGCGGCAATCTCGTGGAGATCTTGCAGAACCTTTCGAAAACGCTGCGAGACCGGTCGATGCTCAAGGCAAAGGTCAGGGCGATTTCGTCTGAAGGACGCATCACGGCGATCTTCATGTCGATCTATCCGTTTTTGCTCTACGCGATGATCAAGGCGTTATCGCCGACCTACTTCGATCCCGTCTGGGACAGCGGCCACGGACCTGCCGTTGTGAGCATTCTGCTGGCCATCATGGCGATCGGGAATGTCATTCTCTACAAGATGGTCAACTTCGAGTACTGAGGCGGTCATGTCGAGCGAGTATGGAATCTACCTCATCGTCTTCTTTGCAGTGCTGATATTTTCGGCGGCAGCCTCGGAATTGTTTTTTCGACAGCGCGAGGTCTCCGTTCGGGTGTCAAAGAGCTCGGCGGTGCGCGACGAGTTCCATGTTGGCGATACGACGATTGCCGATCTCGGCGAGGCGGAAAACCGGCTGATCCGCCGCTATTTCGAAATTACGCGACGTGACACGAATCTGAACTCCACCCAGAACCGGCTGATTCGGGCGGGCTATTTTGCTGCCGGCGCGGTGACCACCTTCCAGGTGGTCCGCGCGGTGATTTGTATCTGCATGCTGGTCGGGGCGGTCTGGGTCCTAAACCGGATCGCGCCGAACATGCCGCAGATAGGCGCCCTGATCATTGCCATGTTTGCTGCGGGCGCGACCTTTATTCTCGTCAACATTTATATCGACCGGCGTGGCACCGCCAAGGAGAGGGAATACCGCCGTCTCTTTCCAGATTTCATGGATATGCTGATCGTCTGCCTCGATGCAGGGATGAGCATCGAAGCGGCCGCGAACCGTGTTGCCCGGGAATTCGTGGCCAAGCAGCAGGACTTCGGCCTCCATCTCTCGATCATGATGCTGGAAGTGCGGGGCGGCCGGCGACTGCGTGAGGCGCTCGCTAACCTGGCCACCCGCCTGAGAATCGACGAGGCCCGGGCCCTGTCCGTTCTGTTCCGCCAATCGGAGGAGCTCGGGACCAGCGTCACCCAGACGCTGCGGGTCTACAGCAAGGAAATGCGCGACCTGCGTATTGTGCGCGCCGAGGAAAAGGCGAACGCCTTGCCGGTCAAGATGCTGCTGCCGCTGGGCGCGTTCCTTTTTCCGGTAAGCCTCGTCATTGTGCTCGTGCCCGTTGTTATGCGTGTCATCAGTCTTCTTGTCGGCATGAAACCCGGCGGTTAAGCCAAGCGAGGTCGTATGCAGTATTCGCTCGAACAGAATCGTGACGCCATCATTTCCCTCGATCCGCGTATGCCAATGGCACCGGGAAGCATGGAGCAAGCGGGATTGGATCAGTCGTTCCTGCTTCGGCTGGCCGCAAAATGTGCGGCCGAGCAGGATACGACCACGGCCTCTCATCTCGCTGAACGCATGAAATTGCCGAAAGTGATCGTCAATATCCTGATCAAGGAACTGGTGAAACTCGCATACCTCGAGGCTCGCGGCCTGGCGGGTGAGGATGTCAGATCCGATGTCCGATATGCGCTGTCAATGAAGGGGTTCGAATATGCCCACGCGGCGTCGCGCCAATGCCAATATGTCGGGCCGGCGCCGGTGTCGCTCGACGCGTTCTGCCGGCAAATAGGTTTGCAGTCCATCCATCACGAGCGCGTAACCCCAGAGCGGCTGACCGACAGCCTCGAGGGGCTGGTGCTCTCGCACACCCTGGTCGAAAAACTCGGCCCGGCCATCAACTCCGGTCGCTCTATCCTGCTTTACGGACCGCCCGGCAACGGGAAGACCAGCATCGCCGAGCGGACGTCGCAGCTGTTTCGCCAAACGATCTGGGTGCCATATGCCATCGAGGTCGGCGGCCATGTCATCAGTTTCTATGACGAGGCCGTGCATCACCCCGTATCGGAGGCTGGCGCGGACTCCCATTCGAAAGCGGATCAACGATGGATCGAATGCCGCCGTCCGGTGATCAAGACGGGCGGGGAATTGACTCTCGATCAGCTCGATCTCACCTTCAACGCCGGGCCAAATGTCTATGAAGCACCCATACACTTGAAAGCGTCCGGCGGCGTGTTCATCATCGACGACTTCGGGCGTCAGCAAGTGGCGCCACAGGCGCTCATCAATCGCTGGATTGTGCCGCTCGAGCGCGGATATGACTTTCTGACGCTGCACACCGGCAAGAAGTTCAAGGTTCCCTTTGACGAGCTGGTCGTATTTTCGACGAATATCGCACCGAAGGACCTCTCCGACGAGGCGGGCTTGCGGCGCCTCAAATACAAGATTTTTGTCAACACTCCGTCGCGCGACGAATATCTCAGAATTTTCAAATCCTACGCCAGCGGCACTGGATTGGTTATCTCTGACCCAGAGCTGAACTTGTTCTACGATCGCAAGTACAACGGCGATGTGCTAGCGTCTTGCTACCATCCGAAATATCTTCTCGATTTCGTCGGTTCCTACTGCGAGTTTAATGGCTTAGCGCGAATCGCGTCGCTTGATATGCTCGAACGCGCGTGGGAAGGTGTATTTACGTCGGAATGATTGCGGACTTGGCGCTGATCACGGCCTGTTCCTGGACAATGCCAACGCAGATTTGATGACTTACGGGGAGTAAGCGAATGACCGGCATCCCGAATATCGACGTCGAAGTCGACGGCGCAAAACCAAGCCATATGCGAACACCAGAGCCGAGAGTCTCAAGAAACCCGCTGCTCGTCGGTTTGATCCTCATGCTCCTGCCTGTGAATGCCGGCGTTCTCATTTATACGGCCAAGAACTCGGCCGATGTCCGCGAGAGCCGCGAGACCATCGCTGCGCTCAAAAGGTCCATCGATGGCCTGAGAGGACAAATGGAAAAGCAGTCGCGCAACATCGCGGAGAATGCCAAGGCCGACGAAGTCGCACTGATCCGCCAGGAGATGGATAGCCTGCAAAAGTCCATTCTGTCGATCAACGAAGGAATGCGCAACGACATGAGCGGTGCACGCATGGGTTCAGCTTTGGTCCTCAGTGCACCCGGCAAGGAACCGGCACAGTTTTTCGCACCCCGTGGCGTGTCAGCGGAAACACAAACTGCAGATAGCACCCTTGCGTCGATCGAAGCCGGCGGCATTTCCGTCAGTAACCTGCCGCGTTACGAACGCACACTCTCGCCGGAAGGCAAGCTCATTCTTCGGAAGGCACGGTAAACACCGACTCGCCGAAATCTCCAAAGCAATCGGTGGACGCCGCCAAAGGCACCGTGCCGCTGCTCATATTGTTCTCATCTCGACGCAGATTGCCGATCGCTGAAGGATCGATTACCGCTGAGCATACTTCACGCTGTTCTTCATCAGTTCGAGATTACGGGCAGTGACTTCGTTTCCGGGATCAAGCTCATAGGCTTTCAGGAAATAGCGCCGGGCGGTACGCAGGTCACCGCGTAACAGGTGAGAATAGCCGATATTGTTGTAGTAGACCGGGGTGTTGCCGATCATCCGCGAGAGTTGCTGATAAGCGCGGTCGGAGGTATCGAAGCGGGCAACCATATCGGCGGAGGCCGCCAAGCCTAACCAGGCGGCCGGGTCTTCCGGAAAAACGTCAACCGCTCGCTTGTAGATGGCGTAGGATTTTCCGTAATTCTTTTCCTGAAACTGCAGTTTGCCGTTGGTTATCAGCTCGTCGTTCTTGTAGAAGGCGACGGCCGAGTCATCCTGGAGAGTTTTTGCGCTGTCGCCGTAAGCAGCCAGACCATCAACGCCGGATGACTGGCAACCAGCCAAAATCGCTCCGGTCGCCAGCAAAAAGGCAATGCATTTAGTCCCAGCTCTGATCTGCAGCATTGGCAATTTGATCCCCATCAGACATTCTTACCCAAGACTCGGATGCGTTCACCGGCATCATCGTGAAAAAAAGCTAACAACTCAAGAATTTAAGCAGATACTCACAAAAAAGGCGACAGAGGCGGTCTTCGCTGGCTTGCGCCATGGGCAATAAACGCCAACTACTCGGGGTAGGCAACATGTGCGCCCCAAAATCTCGGCCTGATAGAAAAACTTGGCGGCGCATGTCGCTCCGCTTAGAGCAATTCCAGGAAAAGTGTGAACGGTTTTCCCAGGCAAAGCGCGAAGCGCCTTTGCCGGGAATTGCGTAAAAACAAAAACTTGGAGCGGTTCTGCGCTTCCGTGAAAAGCTGAACCGCTCTAGTCCTTGGCGCTGAGGATCTCGATCGTCCGCTCGTCGAATTTTCCTTGATAAAAACGGTCGATCGCCCGGTGGAAGGGCGACCCGTGATCGCTGATCGCTGCAAACAAGGTCATCGATGAGCGAAGCTTGACATCATCAGGCGAGCCGAGGATGTCATGGGCCGATCGGCCGTCGATCGATAAAAGAGCCTCGACGCAGCGCAGCAGCCGGCTTGAGAGCGTGGGATCGGCGAGATAGGCGGCCGCTTCCCCGGCCGAGCGTATGGCATATTTTTCCGCCATTGCAGAAGTGCCGAGCCCAGCGATCTGCGGGAAGATGAACCACATCCAATGAGACGTTTTCCGTCCGGCCTTCAGCTCGGAAAGCGCCTGCTCGTAGACGCCGTTTTGGGCATTGACGAAACGTTCGAGATTGTAATCGATCTTGCCGGCCATGGTTCTTTCCCTTTGCTGTCAACGCAGCTTGAGCCAGAGGGGCTCCATGCCCGGCGAAGAAACTTCTCCCTGGGCGAACAACAATGTCGCCCGGGGTAGTCGGCTTGCTGTCAGCAGACCCGTTCAGCATAAGGGCTGCTGTCACGGCAATGGCCGTAAGGCTGATGATGCGGCGTATCGCCAGGGATGGCGGCAATGGCCGATGTCGTCACCGGATCCGTCACACTGGAAGAATATGCGGCAAAACCAACAAAGCTCAAGACAACCAACGCTGCGACCACCACGATGCGCTCGAAACCGGAAAGTTTCTGCGCGCTGACATGTTCCACATAGTCACGCTCGCCTGGACCGAGAGTTTCGTCCTCTTTCACGTGGAGGGTCACCATGTCCTGGCGACGGCTTAAAGTTTCACAATCTGTCATTTTTAATTACTCCTGCAACACATGCGGTCGGTCGAAGAGTAAACTCTCACCCTCCCGTCGAACCGGCTCGCCATGCGTGCATGCATGTGTGTCTTCAATCGTGGCAATTGAAGGGGCAATATTCAAACTCAGTGTTCAAAAATTCGTACCAATAAATGCAAAAGATCGTGAGGCTCTGGCCCGCTCGAATGATCCAGGTTAGTTCTTGGCAGCATCTCTCATCAGGACCATCTCATGAGCAAATCCTTCGGTGCGATGTCGGTCGCCCAGCTTTCCGTTCTCATCCAAGGCGGCGCCGCCGATCCGGTCGATGTGGCCGAGACGGTATTCGAATCCATAGCGAACTATGCCGACAAGGCGGTCTTCACCACACTGCTCGAAGGTCGGGCGGTGGAGGAGGCGCGCGCCTGCTCCAAACGTTTGCGGGAAGGGCGCTCGCTCGGTTTGTTGGACGGCATTCCGATCGCCTGGAAGGATCTTTTCGACATTGAAGGCCTGCCGACGACGGCGGGGTCAATCGTCCTGGCTTCCGACGCACCCGCCACTCGCGATGCGGCGATCGTCAGTCTCCTCAGGCGGGCGGGCATGGTCGCCATCGGCCGCACCAATATGAGCGAATTCGCCTTTTCCGGCCTTGGCATCAATCCGCATTACGGCACGCCGGTCAATCCGCGCAGCACCGATCTCCCGCGCATCCCCGGCGGCTCCTCCTCTGGCGCCGGTGTTGCCGTCGCAGCCGGGTTGGTGCCTGTCGCGATGGGCACGGATACCGGCGGCTCGGTGCGCATTCCCGCTGCGTTCAACGGCATCGTCGGCTACAAGGCGACACGTGGCCGTTATGCGATGGATGGAGTTTACCCGCTGGCAAAAAGCCTCGATTCGCTGGGGCCGCTCTGCCGCAGCGTCAGGGACGCAGTCTGGATCGATGCGGCAATGCGGGGCTTGACCGCGCCTGACGTCGTCGAGCCTGCCCTGCCGGGGCTGGAACTGCTTGTGCCAGAAAATGTCGTTTTCGATGAAGCCGAACCGGGTGTCGTCGCCGCGTTCGACGCAGCGTTGCAACGCCTACAAAGCGCCGGCGCCCATATATCCCGCACCGTCATCCCAGCGTTCAACGAGATTTTCGATCTGATGACGAGATACGGTCCGCTGGTGACGGCAGAGGCGTTCGCCCTTCACCACGAACGCCTCGCGGGACCGGACGCAGACCGCATGGACCACCGCGTCGTCATGCGCACTCGCCTGGGAAGCAGGACGACGCTGCCCGACTACATCGCGATCCTGCAGGCGCGCGATCGGCTTATCGCCGACGTCGATCGCCTGGTCGGCAACCGCCTCATCGTCTTTCCCACTGTTGCCCATGTCGCTCCGCCGATCAGCCCGCTGGAGCGCGACGACGAGCTCTTCTTCGCCACCAACAACAAGACGCTGCGCAACACCGCGCTCGGTAACTTTCTCGACTGGTGCGGCGTTTCCATTCCCTGCGGCACGGCCGGGGCCGGCATGCCTGTCGGCCTGCTGCTTTCAGCGGCCGCCCGTCGCGACGAGGCGCTGTTGGGGGCTGCCCTGGCCGCCGAGGCAGTCATCCGTGGCGATTTCGCTTGACGGCAATTGAAGCGCGCGGGCTTTTTTTGCCATTAATGGAACGAGAAGCTTTCTGGAGGAAGGCACATGCAGCTTTTGCAGAACGAACGCTTTGCGGTTTCGACGTGGTCACTGCACCGGCTGCTCGGCGCGGTCCATGCCTACAGCCCTGATCCCAGCAAACGCGCTGCCCCCAAAGAACCGTATGGCCCCGGTGTCGCGGCGCTGATCGACGTTCCGGCGGCGCTGGCGGTACGTGGCATCCATCGGCTGGAGATCTGTTCCTTCCATCTGCCGAGCCTCGAAACCGGCTACCTCCACGAGCTGCGCGACGCGATGGCAGCGTCCAATGTGCTGTTCCAGACGCTGCTCGTCGAGGACGGTGACCCGAGCCATCCCGAAACGGCCGAACGCGACGTCGAATGGATGGCGCGTTGGATCGACATATCCGCTGCCCTCGGGGCTGAGCGGATGCGGGTCATTGCCGGCAAGCAGAAGCCGACGGAGGGAAACCTTGCTCGCGCTGCCCGCCATCTGAACTGGTTGGCCGACAAGGCCAAAGGCAGTGGGGTGCGCGTCGTGGTCGAGAACTGGTTCGACCTGCTGCCGTCGCCGGCGGAGATGAACTGGCTGCTGGACCGGCTGGACGGCAAGGTCGGCCTTAACGGCGACCTCGGCAATTGGTCGGCACCCGCCAAGTACGAAGGTCTTGCCGATATCATGCGCCGGGCGGAAATCTGCCACGCCAAGGCCGATTACGGCCCTGCAGGTCTCGATGCCGACGATTACCGCAAGTGCCTGGAGATGTGCGAGCAGGCCGGTTACGCCGGTCCTTTCACTGTGATTTACGACTCGCCGTTCTTCGCCGATGAATGGGACGGGATCCTGCTTCAAAAACAATTCATCGAGGATTTTCTGCGCGAGGCGCCAGAGCGCAGGACGGCTTAAAGTCCAAGGACTTCGCGCTTATTCCTGACGCGGGAATCTCTGGCTTTCCTCCAGCACGTTCAGATCCATGTGGTTGCGCATATAACGCTCCGAGGCTTTCTGCAGCGGCTGATAATCCCAGGGGTAATAGGCGCCGTTGCGAAGCGCTGCGTAAACCACCCAGCGGCGCGCCTGGCTTTCGCGCACGGCTGCGTCGAAATCGCCAAGGTTCCAGCGCCGGCTTGCTTGCTCGGTTAGCCGCGCCAAGCCTTCAGCATGCGAGGGATCGCTCGCCAGATTATTCAATTCTCTCGGGTCGGCCTCGAGGTCGAAAAGCATCGGCGGGTCCTTCTCACAGAGCGACAGCTTGTATCGCCCATCCCTCAGGCAGACGAGCGGCGCTTCGGAACCTTCAGCGGCATATTCCATCGGCACGGGGCCGCGGCTGCCGGTGCCTTGGGCGAGCGGGGCGAGATCCTCGCCCTCGGTCCACGGTTTCAGTGAGGCTATATCGATGCCGACGAGGCCGGCGAGCGTCGGCGTCACGTCGAGGGTGGAAACCGGCTGGTCGATGCGCTTCGGCGCCCAGCCGGGCGCTGCGATCATCAGTGGAACGCGAGCCGATCCTTCGAAGAAGTTCATCTTGAACCAGAGGCCGCGATCGCCGAGCATGTCGCCATGGTCGGACACGAAGAGGATGATCGTATTGTCGGCCATGCGGCTGCGTTCGAGCACATCGAGAATCTCGCCGATCTTTTCATCGACATAGGAGATATTGGCGAAATAACCGCGTCTTGCCCGTCTGATCTCCTCCGGGCTGATGTCGAAAGCCTCGTGATCGCAGGCTTTCATCAGACGTTGCGAGTGCGGGTCCTGCTCATCGAAAGCGATCGGCGCAACCGCCGGATCGAGGGCCGGGCAGTCCTCATAGAGATCCCAGAATTTGCGGCGCGCGACATAGGGGTCATGCGGATGGGTGAAGCTGACGGTCAGGCACCAGGGGCGCTCGTCATGGCCACGGGAGAGATCGTAGAGTTTCCGCGTGGCGTGATAGGCGACCTCGTCGTCATATTCCATCTGGTTGGTGATTTCGGCCACACCGGCGCCGGTGACCGAGCCGAGATTGTGGTACCACCAGTCGATGCGCTCGCCGGGCTTGGTGTAGTCGGGCGTCCAGCCGAAATCGGCGGGGTAAATGTCTGTCGTCAGGCGCTCTTCGAAACCGTGCAGCTGATCGGGGCCGACGAAATGCATCTTGCCTGAGAGTGCGGTCTGGTAACCGGCGGCGCGCAGATGATGGGCATAGGTCGGAATGTCGGAGGCGAATTCGGCCGCATTGTCGTAGACGCGCGTTCGGCTCGGCAATTGTCCCGACATGAAGGATGCCCGCGCCGGCGCGCAGAGCGGGCTTGCCGTATAGGTATTGGCGAAGCGCACCGAGCGCTCGGCCAGGGATTTCAAATGCGGCGCATGAAGGAAATCGGCCGGACCATCGGGAAACAAGGTCCCATTCAACTGGTCCACCATGAGAATGAGGATATTCGGGCGCGCCATATGATTTGCCTTTTGCTATTTGAAGATTTTATTGAAGCGCCTATCATTGCGCCTGTAAAGGCAGCTTTTTTCGATAGCTGCCTAAAGGGATTTTTATGGCAGAACACCCGCCTGAGCTTGGATGGATGCGCCTTTTCGTTGAAGTCGCGCGACTGGGCAGTTTTTCGGCGGCTGCGACGCTACTCGGGCTGACCCAGCCCGCCGTCAGCTACCAGATCCGCCGGCTGGAAGAACAGTTCGGTGTCAGCCTGCTGCGCCGCCAGCATCGTGGCGTCGAGCTGACCGCGGAAGGCGAGCGGCTTCTCACGGTGGCGGCCAAAGCGGTCGGCGACATCGATGCACTCGCCCGCAGTTTTCGCGTCGAAGCTCAACGGCCGGTCGTCAGGCTCAGGACAGACTATGCATTCTCGGCACTTTGGCTGATACCACGGATGGAGAGGTTTCGCCTTCTGCATCCAGAAACGGACATTCAGATCATTGCGACGCAGAGGCTTGCGGCCGGATTCCGCGATGAAGCCGATGTCGCGGTGGTTTTCGGTACGCGTAAGGAATTTGCAGCCGTCGGTACGCTCCTGCTGCCGGAGAGGGTCGTGCCCGTCTGCACGCGCGGATTTCTCGATCGCAACGGCCCCCTCGACGATCCAAGAGAGCTCGCAAAGGCGCGGCTGATCCATCTTGACGGACCGCTGCCATCGCCCTGGTTCGACTGGCGCAGCTACTTTGCCGAATTCTCGGTCCTGCGCGACATCAACGCCGGGCGCGGCGATATCAGCTTCAATACCTATTCCTTGGTCATCCAGGCCGCCCTCAGCGAGCAGGGCGTGGCGATCGGCTGGAAGGGCCTCGTCGATACGCTTCTTTCGGCACGCATGCTCGTCGAAGCCGGTCCACCGCTGGAGGCGCCCGACCGCGGTTATTGGCTGGTGCCGCCGCGGTCTCCAAACGTTCACAGCGAGAGGCTCAGCGCCTGGCTGGTGGATGAGGTGAAGAGAAATGATTAGCGGCGGTTGCAGTTCTGTCCAGGAGAAGCCTTGTCATCGGCGATCGCGATCGACATTGTGGGGCCGAATCGATGGCGAAGGTAGCTGAAGCATGCGAACGATCGGATATGTCATAGGTCTGCTCATGGTCTTGCTCGGCCTGATCTGGATCGGGCAGGGAAGCGGCTATTTTCCCTATCCGGCGTCCAGTTTCATGATCGCTCAAAAGATCTGGATGCTCTGGGGAGCCATTCTGGCCGCAGCGGGTATCGTGGTGATCGTCATGCTCTCGCGGCTGCGTCGCAGAGGATGAATTGCTGCTGCCGTCTGGCGGCAAATCCGGCCGCTGACGGCCTGTCGAAATGAGGAGAATGGCATGAGCGCAGCTGAAATCGACGGTTTTGCCGACCGTATCAGAAAGCACCAGGGCGGCATGATCTCCGCCTGGGTCGGCATCCCCGATGCCATGCTCGTCAACCATTTGGCGCAAGAGGCTTTCGATGCCGTCGTGCTCGATATGCAGCACGGCATGTGGGATATGCAATCGGCGGCAAACGCCGTCGCTCAGGTTCGTCTCGCCGGAAAGCCGGCCATCGCCCGCATACCCGTCGGCGATTTCGCTTCCGCCTCGCGCCTGCTCGATGCCGGCGCCTCCGGCATCATCGCGCCGATGATCAATTCGGCAGAAGATGCGCGAGCGCTGGTCAGGACCACGAAATATCCGCCGCTCGGCGAGCGAAGCTGGGGGCCGTCATTGGCGCTGAACCATACCGGCCTGTCGGCCGATGCCTATCTCAAGAGCGCCAACGAGCTCACGGTCGCCATCGCCATGGTTGAGACCCGCGCCGCGCTCGATGCGATCGACGGCATTCTTGGCGTTACCGGCATCGACGGCATTTTCGTCGGCCCTGCCGATCTTTCGATAGCTCTGTCGAACGGCGATCAGGTGGCGCCGAACGCCGCCGAGATCGACAGCGCTATGCAGCACGCCGTTTCCCGCTGCCGCGCCCACGGGAAATTCGCCTGCGCCTATGCCGGCGATGGCGAACGGGCCGGGGAACTGCTGAAGTACGGATTCGATCTGGTCATCGCCGGCGCGGAGACCGTGCAACTGCGCGCCGGCGCCCGCCGAGCGATCAACGCTGCGCGCAGGATCGCTTCCGCCGGCTGAGCTCGTCTCAGCGAGCCGGTTTGGCCGCCAGCCAGATCACGTGGCGGGCGCCGCGCTTGCGGTTGGCGCGGGTATTGACCACGTCGACGGAGAAGCCGCTGTCCTTGAGACGGCGGGTGAAATCGGGATCTGGGCCGGACGACCAGACGGCGAGCACGCCGTTGGGGCGAAGCGCGTCGCGGGCGGCGCGAAGGCCGGCGAAATCGTAGAGCCGGTCATTGGATTTGCGGGTCAACCCGTCCGGGCCGTTATCGACATCGAGCAGGATCGCGTCATAGGCAGCCTTGCCGGCGCGGATCGCCTCGCCAACATCGCCCTGGTGAATGTGGACGCGCGGGTCGTCTAGACATCCCTTGAAAACTTCGGCCATTGGTCCGCGCGCCCAGGCGACGACAGCGGGCACCAGTTCCGCGACGATGACGCCGGCATCTTCGGGAACGACGGCAAGGGCGGCGCGCAGGGTAAAGCCCATGCCGAGCCCGCCGATCAGGATTTTCGGCTTTGGGTGCGCCTTGATCCGCTCCCAGGAAAGGGTCGCCAGCGCTTCTTCCGAGCCGCTGAGGCGGCTGTTCATCAGCTCGTTGGCGCCGAGCATGATCGAGAATTCGCCGCCGCGCCGCTTCAGCCTGAGTTCGCCGTCTTCGCCGGGAATGGTCGCGGAATCGAGCTGGATCCAGGGCAGCATGATGGTTTCGCCTCACATGAAAGGGACGGTCCCTAGCATAGCGCAAAGGGCGAGGCCAGCGAGCCGATCTTAGACCATCCGGATGAAGTGACCCTGCTCCACTTCGACGATATCATCCTGTGGCGCGGCAGAACGGCGGCGGATATCCTCGACTTCATCGGGCCTCAGCCGGGCTTTCGGGTCTTCGAAACGGACATCGGGATCGGGCACGGCCGAAAGTAGCAGTCTTGTATAGGGATGCAGCGGATTGTCGATCACGCTGGCGGTGCTGCCCCATTCGACGATCTGGCCCGCATACATCACCGCGATGTCCTCCGCGACATAGCGGGCGGTGGCGATGTCATGGGTGATGTAGAGCAGGCCGAGATTCATATCCTGCTTCATTTCGTTCAACAGGTTGAGCACCCCCAGGCGCACCGAGACGTCGAGCATCGAGGTCGGTTCGTCCGCAACGATCACCTCGGGCTTAACGGCAAGGGCGCGGGCGATATTGACGCGCTGGCGCTGACCGCCGGAGAGTTCGTGCGGATATTTCGGCGCGACGAGATCGGGATCGAGCCTGACGCGCTGTAGCAGTCTGCGGACGGTGATGTCGATCTCAGCTCCGTTGATCTCCGGCCGGTGCAGCTTCAAGGGCCGCCTCAGATGATGGGCGATGGTATGCGCCGGGTTGAGCGAAGCGAAAGGGTCCTGGAAGATCATCTGTACCGAGCGGCGATAGCGAGCGATCTCATTTGCTCTCGCCCCTTCCACCGGGCGGCCTTTAAAGAGGATCTGCCCCGATGTCGGCTGATATTCGCGCATCGCCATCCGCGCGCAGGTGGTCTTGCCGCTGCCGGATTCGCCGACGAGCGCCAGCGCCCGGCCGGCATGCAGCGAAATGGAGATCGAGCGAGCGGCATGAACGGCGGATGCGCCGTGGCCGAAGGTCTTCGTCACATTGTCGAGGGCAAGGATGGCATCGCTCACAGCAGCACGCCTCCATGAAGCGAGGGAAAGGAGGCCCACAGCTTCTTCGTGTAGGCGTGTTTCGGCGTCCTGTAGATCGCCTCGGCGCCGTTCTGCTCGACAAGCTTGCCCGCAAGCATGATGCCGATACGGTCGCAGAACTGCACCATCAGCCCGAGATCATGGGTGATGAACAGCACGGAGAAGCCAAAGCTGCGGCGTAGCTCGTTGATGCGCTGCAGGATTTCGCGTTGAACGACGACGTCGAGCGCCGTCGTCGGCTCGTCCATGACGACCAGCTTCGGATCGAGCGCCATGCAGATGGCGATGACGATGCGCTGGCGCATGCCGCCGGAAAACTGGTGCGGATAGTCGCACATGCGGTCCGGCGCGATGTCGACGAGCTTGAGCATCTCGGCAGTGCGTTCGCGCGCTTGCGCACGGCTCATATTCTTGTGGGTGCGCAGCACATCGTAGAACTGCCTCTCGATGCGCAGCACAGGGTTCAACGAGTTCATCGCGCTCTGGAAAACCATGGCGACCTCGCGCCAACGGAACGCGCTGAGCGCCTGCTGGTCGAGGCCGAGCACGTCGCGGCCGTCGAGCAGGATCCGGCTTTCCCTGCGGATCAATGCCGGCGGCTTGTGCAGCCGGCTGATGGCAAAGGCAATGGTGCTCTTGCCGCAGCCGGATTCGCCGGCAAGGCCGAAGACTTCGCCCGGTGCGACATCGAAGCTGACATCGTCGACGGCGCGGAAATCCTTCTCCTCGCCGATGTAGTCGATGGTGAGGTTCCTCACTGAAAGCAGCGGCTGGGTCACAGGCGACCCTCCCCGGAACGGACGAGCAGGGACCAGCGCTTCAGTTGATTGCCGGTGCGCAGACGCGGATTGGCGATCTCGTCGACGGCGAAGTTCAGCAGCGACATGCCGATGCCGAGGAAAGCAAGCGCGAAGCAGGGGGTAAGGATATCCCACCAGGCGCCTACCGAAAGGGCGGAGGCCTTCTGGGCATTGTAGAGCATCGTTCCCCAGGAGATCGCTTTGGGATCGCCGAGGCCCAAGAATTCCAGCGTCGCCTCGGTGATGATGGCGAAGATGACGCTGCCGATGAAATTGATGCCGACGATCGAGATCACGTTGGGGAAGATCTCGAATGTCATGATGCGCCATTGCGGCTCGCCCATCATCTCGGCCGATTTGACGAAATCCTTCTGCTTGACGGAAAGCGTCTCGGCGCGGGTGACGCGCGCGCCCCAAGCCCACGAAGTGGCGCCGAGGATGAGGGCGATGACGACGGGGCTTGCCTGACCGATGAAGGCGGCGAGCACGAGCAGCAGCGGCAGGTTGGGAACGACGAGCACCATATTGGTGAAGAAGCTGATGACTTCGTCGGTCTTGCCGCCGCGATAACCGGAAATGATGCCCAGCGCGGTGCCGGCGAGGGTGATCAGCAGCCCGGCGCCGAAGCCGACGGCAAGCGAGGTGCGGGCGCCGTAGAGCAGCCGGGCGAAAACATCCTGGCCGATGCGGGTGGTGCCGAGCAGATGGTCGAGCGACGGCGGCTGGTGCGGCCTGCCGGTGCGGGCGGCGGGATCGTATTGCGTCAGCAGCGGCGCTGCGATCGCGACGACGACGATGAAAGCGATGATGATGAGGCCAACAAGGGCCTTGCGGTTTCGAAGCAGGCTTTTCATCTCAAGCTCCCTTCAGCCGCGGGTCGAGCAAGATATAGCTGACGTCGACGATGAAATTGGCGATCAGCATGGTCGCGGTCATGATGAGGAGCTGGCCCTGGATGACTGGATAATCGCGGGCGAGGATCGCCTGGTACAGAATATTGCCGAGGCCGGGATAGTTATAGACGACTTCGGTGACCAGCGAACCGCCGAGGATGGTGCCGATGGCGATGGCAAGGCTGGAGACGGTCGGCAGCAGGGCGTTGCGCGCCGCATACCACAGCATCACGTGCCGGTCGGAAAGGCCCTTGGCGCGGGCCATGACGATATAGTCCTCCCCGAGCAGGTTGATCATGTTGTTGCGCATGGTCACGGTGAAGCCGCCGATCAGCACGGTGCAGAGCGTCACCATCGGCAGAATGCCGTGATAGGCGACGCTGCCGATATAGTGCAGGCTGAAGGCCGGATCGAGCGACGGGTCGGCGGCATAACCGTTCGGGAACCAGCCTAGCGTGAAACCGAAGATGAAAAGGACGATCAGCGAGGTAACGACGGCTGGGACCGAGGTCGCGAAGATCGCGCCGACGGAAACGACGACATCGAACCTGCTGCCGCGCCGCCAGGCGGCGACGATACCGAACAAGGTGCCGAGCGCGAAGCTGACGATCGTCGCTGTTCCCATCAGGCCGACGGTCCAGACGAGAGCATGGCCGAGCACCGAGGTGACCGGCAGCGGGAAATATTTGATCGAGCGGCCGAGATCGCCGGTGAAGATGCTGCCGAGATAGGTGAGATATTGCTGCCAGAGCGGGCCGTCGACGAAGCCGAAGGTGAGCTTCAGCGCCTGCAGGCTTTCCGGCGGCAGTTCTGTGCCGGCGCTCGAAAACATGATCTGCACGGGATCGCCCGGCATCAGCCGGGGCAGAAAGAAATTGATCGTCGCTGCCGCGATGAAGGCTGCCATATAGAAGACGAGGCGGCGAAGCAGGAAAGCCATGGGAACTCCGTCGTGACGGGAGCGGCGTTTCAAGACCGCTCCCGAGACCATGATGCTTTACTTCACAGGTTCCAGGGCCAGCAGGTTCAAGAGGCGTGCCGGATTGGTGCGCGAGATCGACGGATTGACGAAGGGGTTTTCCTTGGTCGACCAGCCGGTGAAACGCTTGGTGTTGTACTGGTACCAATTCGGATTGTTGAAGACTGGAATCATCGGCATGTTTTCGGCAACGATGCGCTGTGCCTTGTTCATCGCCTCCTTCTGCTTGGCAAGGTCTGCTGTCTGGGTGAACTCGGTGACGAGTTTCTCGACATCGGGGTTGAACCAGCGCTGCGCGGTGAAGCGGGTCTTGCCCTTGTCCGAAGCACTGAAGGCGCGCTTGTAGGGATAATAAGGCGAGGCCGAAGCCGGCAGGCTGTTGATCGCCGCATCGAACTTGCCGGCGATGAGGTTGCCGGTCCAGACGGCTTCTTCAGGCGTTTCGATCTTGGCGTCGATGCCGACCGCCTGCATGCCTTCGACGGCGATGTTGACCGTGTCGACCCAGTCCGTCCAGGAGTTCGGGACGATGATCGAGAAGGAGATCTTGCTGCCGTCGGGATTATCACGGAAGCCGTCGCCGTCCTTGTCCTTGTAGCCGGCCTCGTCGAGCAGGGCCTTGGCGGCGTCGGCGTCATAGGTCGCGAACTTGCCGAAGTCGGCCTTGACGGACGGATCCGCCCAGCTCCTGTAGAGCTCGCCCATCAGGCCGGGGTCTTCGTTCAGCGTCGGATAGCCGTAGCCGGCGACGTCGATCATCGTTTTGCGATCGAGCGCCATACCGATGGCGCGGCGGAATTTCACATCGTTGAAGGCCTTTCTATTGTTCTCGTTCGCCGTTTCCAGATTGAACAGGAAGGCGACCATGCTGCTCGGTGAATACCAGTAATGGAAATGCGCCGGGTCCTTCGCGACATAGACGTTGTCGATATCGGGAATGAAGGAGACGCCCCAGTCGAGCGTGCCGTCGGCGGTCGCCGTCAGGATCTGGTTGTTGTCGGCAAGCTGCGGGAAGCGAATGCAGTCGACCTTCAGATGCGCATTGTCCCAGTAATTCGGGTTGCGGCACTGGTCGTAGGTCTGGCCGGTGAAGCGCGGCACCTCGGTCAACGGCCCGCTGCCCACCGGGTTCTCGTTGGCGAAGGTGACAGGATCGGCGACATCCTTCCAGACATGTTCGGGAACGATCGGCAGCTGCGAGATCTGCTCGGCAGCAAGCGAGCTCGGATTGGCAAGCGCGAAGCGCACCGTCTGGCCGTCGACGGCCTGCACGTCGGTGACGAAGGTCCAGATGCTGACGAAGTCGAGCGCCGGGAACTTTTTCAGATAATCATAGGTGAACTTGACGTCGGCTGCCGTCAGCGGTTTGCCATCAGACCATTTCAGGTTCGGGCGCAGCTTGAAGTCGATGCTCTTCAGGTCGTCGGAGAGCTTGAAACTTTCGGCCAGGCGATAGACCGGCTTGTTGCTGTCGAAGCGATTGAAAATAACCAGCGGCTCGTAGATGAAATCGAGCGTCGATTGGCGCGCCGAGGTCTGGTTGAACGGGTTGAAGTTGCGAACCCAGGTCGTGGCCGGTTCGATATTCGCCGTCAGGATCGTCTGCGCCATGGCGGATCCCGAAAGCAGCGTCAGTGCGGCGGCTGCAAATAGATATTTTTTCATGTTCCATTCCCCTTTTCTTATGCGTGAAAAATGATCTGCCGGTCAGGCGGCCGGCACGCTGGCAAACATGTCTTCCACCTCGGCATGGGCGGCGCGGACGTCGATCTTGAGATTGCCGAGGCGAGCCTTGCCGGCGGCGATACGCTTTAGAGCGGCATCCGTGAGCGGGCGGGCGGCCTTGGCGGCGGCTTCGCTTTCCCTGACGTCCCCGTGGCTGTGGAGGGCGATATCGAAACCCGCATCGAGGACTTGGGCGACACGTTCCGGCAAGGTGCCCGTGAGCGACTGCATGAAGATGCAGTCGGAGATCAGCACGCCCTCGTAACCCATCTGTTTGCGGATCACGTCGTGCATGACAGGCGAGACGGATGCCGGCAATTCGGCATCGTAGGTCGAGTAGACGACATGGGCGACCATGGCCCAGGGCGTATCCTTCAGTGCGACGAAAGGCTTGAAATCGGTGGCGGTGAGCGTCTCACGGCTGGCATCGACGACCGGACGCTCCTTGTGGGAGTCGAGCGTGGCGCGGCCGTGGCCGGGAATATGCTTCATGACCGGCATGTTGCCGGTCTCTAGCAGCCCGTCGACCACCTCACGGCCGAGGGCAGCGATGAAGTCGGGATCGGGGCCGAAGGAGCGGGCGCCGATGACCGCACTCGTCGTCTCGAAGACGAGGTCGAGAACGGGCGAGCAGCCGCTGGAAAGGCCGAGTTCCGTCATCATCGCGCCCATGGCCTGGGAGGAAAGGCGCAGTGCTTTTTTGCCCAGATCGAAATCGCGGCGGGCCAGTTCGGCGAACTGGCCGAAGCTGCGGAAGAGCGGCCAGGGACCGGCGTCGAGATGCTGGACGCGGCCGCCTTCCTGGTCGGTGAAGACGGGCGCATCCTCTCGGCCGACGGCTTCGCGGAAGCGTTCGATCAGCCGCTTTGTCTGCTCCGGCTCGCGCTGATTGCGCCGGCCGACGAACAGGCCGAGCGGATTGGTCTCGCGAAACAGGGCGTATTCGTCATCCGAAATCGCGTTCGGGAGGCCGACGAAAAGGGCGAGCGGGGTCGAGGACAATTCTGTAACTCCGATATCAGCTGGTCATTTCGGCGCGCTTTTCAGCATGCCTTCGTAAATGCCCTTATCGGGGGCGGGGATAACGATTGCGCCTGCGGTCTTGGCGTAGAAATCGATTGGGCCGGCATCGCCGATAAAGGCATAGGCATGGCCGAGCGCCTTCATCGTCTGAAGGCAGGCGGAAAACAGCGCGAGCCCGATGCCTTTGCCGCGCGCCTCGGGATCGACGCCGGTCGGGCCGAAGAAGCCGCGCGCCGTCGTGTCATAGCAGGCAAAGCCGAGCAGCTTGCCGCCGTCGACGGCAATCTGGCAGGCGACGGGTTGGCGGGAAAAAGCAACCGAAACCTCGCTCGCCCAATTCTCGCT
This sequence comes from Rhizobium sp. BK049, assembly GCF_014193135.1. NCBI lineage: Bacteria > Pseudomonadati > Pseudomonadota > Alphaproteobacteria > Hyphomicrobiales > Rhizobiaceae > Rhizobium > Rhizobium sp. BK049. The sequence continues at coordinate 20,230 of NZ_JACHYV010000009.1, read as the reverse complement.
GAATTGTTCGCGAACCCAGTTGACCACGAGGTGCAGTTCCGGAGGAAGAGCCGGACGAATGGAGATGCCACGATGATCGGCCCGCTCTTTCAGGTCGGCGAGCCTGTTGGAATATAAGCTCACAAGCAGGTCTGGCACCTGTCTCTCCTCCAGATATTCCTTTATAGCGGAATATATATCCGTTTAATGTCATAGACTTGGCTATCTAACTGGGCTTGTCAACAGGGATTTTCAAATGGAGCGGTGCGCCCAGCTTCGGATCAGCGCCGGCTGGCGCGAATGAAAACGGCCCGGGGGAGGCCGGGCCGTTTTCTCTCGTGAGCCTGCGCCGCTTTCGGCGGGATCGGTTATTCGCCGTGCTTCCAAAGCGCATGAAAATGCTGCACCGGGCCATGTCCGGAGCCGACAGTGAGACTGCCGGCGGCGGCGACTGCATCGGCAAGGTAATCCTTCGCAATGGCGACGGCTTGCTCGGCCGATGCGCCCTTGGCAAGCTCGGCGGCCAGTGCGCTGGAGAGCGTGCAGCCAGTGCCGTGCGTATTTTTCGTCGGCACTCGCCTGGCCTCGAACCAGTGCAGGCCGTCGGCCGTGGCAAGCACGTCTGGGCTCTCGTCGCTGCCGAGATGGCCACCCTTGACCAATACGGCGGCGGGGCCAAGCGCGCGCAGCCGCTCGGCCTGCGCCGCCATCTCATCGCGATTGGTCGCGACCGGCTGGTGCAACAGGGCCGCGGCCTCGGGCAGGTTCGGGGTCAGGAGGGTTGCGAGCGGCAGCAGCCGCCGGGTCAGCACGTCGACCGCTTCGGGCGCGAGCAGGGCGGCCCCACCCTTGGCGATCATCACCGGGTCGAGAACGATGGGGATTCCCCGTCGATCGGCAAGGGCTGCGGCGACAGCCTCGGCTATGGCGGCATTGGCGATCATGCCGATCTTGACGGCGTCGACGCGCACGTCGGCGAAGACGGCATCGATCTGGTCGGCGACGAATTGCGGCGGCACCAGATGCACGCCGGTCACCCCTTGCGTGTTCTGTGCCGTCAGCGCGGTCAGCACTGCCATGCCATAAACGCCGCGGGCGGCAAAGGCCTTGAGATCGGCCTGGATGCCGGCGCCGCCGGAGGGATCCGAGCCGGCGATGGAGAGAACATTGCGGATCATGGGCGGACCTTTCGGATTTCTGCGGCGATGCGGCGGGCGGCGGCCTCAGGGTCCGGCGTGCCCGCAATGGCGGAGACGACGGCAAGCCCTTCGGCTCCAGCTGCAAACACTTCCGCCACATGCTCCGCCTTGAGGCCGCCGATGGCGACGGACGGCACCGGCGATGCCTTCACCAGCCTGGCAAGACCATCAAAGCCGACCGGCTGCTTGTGGTCGGCCTTGGTCGGCGTCGCAAAGACAGGTCCGAGGCCGGCATAATCGACAATATCAGGGTCGACGGCGGCAGCGAGCCGGGCTGTTTCCACCGAGAGACCAAGGATCATCTCGGGTCCGATCATGTCTCGTGCCCTGCGCGCATTCATATCCTCCTGGCCGACATGCAGGCCATCGGCGCCGATCGCGACCGCAGCCTCGACATCGTCATTAACGATGAGGAGGGCGCCGGTTCCAACGAGCGCCTCTCTCAAGGCGCGGCCGGTCTCGATCATGCTGGCCGTGCCGGCATGTTTGTCGCGCAACTGCACCATCGTCGCGCCGCCGGCAACGGCAAGCCGCGCCGTCTCGATCATGCCGATTCCGGCGCAGAGATCGGGATCGAGAACGAGATAGAGCGAAAGGTCGAAGCGCTTCATGCGACCGATACCCTTGCCCTGGCATCGAGCGTTTCGGCGTCGATCGCAGCCAGCGCATCGAGGAAGCGCCAGGAAAAGGAGCCCGGGCCGGCGGCGCCGAGCGCTGCATCTTCGCCGGCGACGGCGAAGGTCGCAAGCGCGGCGACAGTCGCGCCGAAGAGATCTTCGGGCGCGGTCGCGGCAAAGGCGCCGACGAGGCAGGTGAGCGAGCAGCCGAGCGCGGTGACCTGCGGCATCAGGGCCGATCCGCCCGCAATACGGACTGCCCTTGCGCCATCGGTGACGAAATCGACAGCACCGGTGACGGCGACGATGGTCCGCTGCCTCTCCGCCAGCCGCCGTGCCGAATCCTCCGCCTGTTCGACTGGATCGCGGCTGTCGACGCCCTGACCACGGCTCTCGCCGCCGGCAAGCGCGATGATCTCGGAGGCGTTGCCGCGGATAATCGTCGGGCGAAGCTCCAGAAGGTCGGCCACCGCGGCGCGACGGAAGCCCGTGGCGTAATGGGCCACCGGATCGAGCACCCAGGGTTTGCCGGCCGCAATGGCGGCCTTGGCAGCCCCCTGCATGCCTTCGAGCCATTGCGTCGAGAGCGTGCCGATGTTGATGGTCAAAGCATTGGCGATGCCGGCGAATTCGCCGGCTTCTTCAGCGGCATGCACCATGGCGGGCGAAGCGCCCGCGGCCAGCAGGACGTTGGCCGCGATATTCATCGCGACATAATTGGTGATGCACTGAACGAGCGGCGGCTTTTCGCGCATCGCCTTCAGCATGGCTCCCGACGTGATCTTGCTCTGCATGGTGCCCCTTTCAGGCGGGGGCGGGCGCGGGGCGCTGCTCTTACGGCGATGCCCCGAGCGACTCCCTCCGCCGGCATTATCCGGTTCAGGTTCGAAGGGTTCTTCTCAGCCCGTCTGTCGACGAACGCCCCTGTCTCTCATCACGCTCTTTTTCGCAGAGAAGGGCGCGGCTGTCACTCCGAAAGTGAGTATTCCGGTATTTCGGAGCGGCTGCCCTTGGGCGTGGACATTGCTGGAGGCCTTCCCAGCGCAATCCTGAAGGCATCCAATTTTGCCTAACTCAAATCATGCAGCCCCGTCGTAATAGCCGGCCTGATTGAAAACTCCGAAAATCGAACCCTCAAACCACTCCGCTCCGGCGTACAGGCTGTCGGCCCGACCTCATAGCGATCGGCAGCCGGGAAGGGTGCTAGCCGCAGCAACGGCCAGCGGCTACCGTCGCGGGAGCCCTGGATGCGCACGGCGCCGTTTGCGACAGTCACACGGATGCGGAAATCCTCCAATTCCTTGAAGGGATGCGACACCGACCAGTCTGACTTTCCGTCGGTGACGACGGTGCTGAGGAAGGCTTCGCCGTCGGTGAATTCGACGCCTGTTTTCACCCAGCGGCTCTCGTCCATGCGTACCATCAGGCCGGCCTGATCGTAGAGGGTGCGGAATTCGCCCTGGACGCGGATCTGTGCGGTGAAGCTGTCGCCGGTGGGAAAGGCGAGGAAGTGGCCGGTGTCGCGGGTGAAGCCATAATAGGTCTCGCGCCAGAAATCGGTCTTTTCGCCTGTCGTCATCGTCAGGCCAGTTTCGTCGGCGTGCCAGCTGGCCGGCTCGTTCAGCCATTTCCCGTCATTGAAGTCGATGCTCATTCGCTTCTCCCTTCCTTTAATCTTGCCGCAGGGCAGTCGTCTCACTTGGCGTATCACGCAGGCCCCGTGCGGAGAACTAGCGCAGCTGAAGATGGTGCTTTCCGGAAACGCGCCATCCGCGGCTGCATAATCGACCGCTCATGCTTGACACGATAGCTCCAGCTTCTATTCTGTTACAAAAAGATGAATTACATAATTGTGGAACTAAATCGGGAGCTCTCATATGAAAACATTCGTCGCATTCCTTCTCGGCACCGCGCTCGTCGCCCTGCCTTCGACCCTGCTCGCTCAGGAAAAGGGCGGCGTCATCAATGTCGCGACGATCGGCGAGCCGCCGACGCTCGATCCGATGTCGTCCACGGCTGATCTCGTCGGCATCGTCACGCAGCATATTTTCGAGACGCTCTACACTTTCGACAAGAGCTGGAACGTCACGCCGCTTCTCGCTGAAAGCCTGCCCGAGATCAGCGCCGACGGCAAAACCTATACGATCAAGCTCAGGACTGGCGTCAAGTTCCACGACAATACCGATATGACGTCCGAGGATGTGGTCGCTTCGCTTACCCGCTGGATGAAGATCGCCTCGCGGGGCAAGCAGGTGGCCGGCTTTATCGACAAGGTCGCAGCTACCGATCCTTCGACGGTTACGATCACGCTGAAGCAGCCCTATGCGCCGCTGACCTCGCTGCTCGCCTTCAACAATTCGGCGGCGATCATCATCCCGTCCGAAAAGCAGGACGAGCCGATGAAGGAGTTCATCGGCACCGGTCCCTATATGCTGAAGGAACGGAAAGCCGACCAGTATATCCAGCTTGTCCGCTTCGATGGGTATAAGCCGCGCTCCGGCGAGAGCGATGGCTATGGCGGCGCGCGTCATCAATATCTTGATGAAATCCGCTTTGTGCCGGTGCCGGACCCGAACACCCGCGTCGAGGCCGCCGTTTCCGGCCAGTATGATTATGTCGACTCGATTCCTGTCGAATCCTACGACAAGCTGAAAGCCTCGACCGCCTCGCAACCGGTCATGCTGAAGCCCTTCGGTTATCCTGTCTTCGTCTTCAACACCAAGGAAGGTGCTGCTGCCAACGTCGAGGTGCGCAAGGCGATCCGCCAGGCGCTCAGCATGGAAGACATGCTGGCGGCGGCTTTCGGCAGCAAGGATTTTTATGCGCTCGACGGCGCCATCTATCCGAAGTCCTTCGCCTGGTCGACCGATACCGGCGCCGAGGGCGCCTATAACGTCGCCGATCCGGAAGGGGCGGCCGCGGCCGCCAAGAAAGCCGGTTACAATGGCGAGCCGATCCGCATCCTGACCAGCCGCCAATACGAGTTCCATTACAAGATGGCGCAGGTCGCCGCCGAGTATCTGAAACTTGCAGGCTTCACTGTCGATATGCAGGTGGTGGACTGGGCGACGCTAACCCAGCGCCGCACCGATCCGAAGCTTTGGGATATCTACATTACCCACAGCCCCTTCTTGCCGGAGCCGGCGCTCATCGGCTCGCTGTCGACGAGTTCGCCCGGCTGGTGGGACACGCCGGCCCGCAAGGCCGCGGTCGATGCCTTCACCTCCGAAGTCGATCCGAAGAAGCGCGTGGCGCTCTGGGCCGATGTCCAGAAGGCCGTTTATACAGACGCACCCTTCATGAAGATCGGCGATTTCAACGCCGTCTCGGCGAAGTCGATCAAGCTCGAAGGCGTCGATCCGGCTCCGTGGCCATATTTCTGGAACGCCTCGATCAAGAAGTAAGCAACACCGCCGGTGCCGCCCTTCGGGACCGGTACCGGTCATCTTTTCTGCCGCATCTGCAAGGGATTGAAGGCCGGCATTCATGATACGCTACATCCTCCAACGCCTGTTCGGCATGATGGTCGTGATGTTCCTGGTCGTCACGATCGTCTTCGTCATCGTGCGCGTGACCCCGGGAGATCCGGCCGCCGTCATGCTCGGGCCGGATGCGACGCCGCAGGATATTGCCGATCTCCGGGCCCGGCTCGGCCTCGATCAGTCGCTCGGCCTGCAATATGTCTATTACATAGGCGAACTGCTGAAGGGCGATCTCGGTCAGTCGATCTTCCTTAACATGCCGGTCACATCCGCGCTCATCGACCGGGCCGAGCCGACTTTCTTCCTGACGCTGTTTTCGCTTGCCATCGCCAGCGCCGTCGCCCTGCCGATCGGCATCTATGCCGCCTATCGGCGCGGGTCCTTCATTGACCAGGCGGCAACGACGCTTGCCATGTTCGCTGCCAGCATTCCAAGCTTCTGGCTCGGTCTCATCCTGATGCAGTTCTTCGCTGTCCGATTCAATCTCTTCCCGGTCTCCGGCTATGGCGGCCCGGGCTCGACTTTCATCGACCGGATGTATCATCTGACGCTGCCGGCCTTTGCGCTCGGCATCGTCTCTTCGGCGCTGATCCTGCGCTTCACCCGTGCCTCGATGCTCGATGTGCTCGGCGACGATTATATCCGCACGGCGCGCGCCAAGGGGCTAATCGAGCGTAAGGTCATCCTCAAGCACGCTCTGAAGAATGCGCTGATCCCGATCCTGACGGTGCTCGGCCTGACGGCGGCGGTGCTGATCTCGGGCGCTGTCGTCACCGAAACCGTTTTCGGACTGCCGGGTGTCGGCAATCTCGTCGTTTCGGCGGTGCTGCGCCGCGACTATCCCGTCATTCAAGGGGCGCTGCTCGTCATCGCCGCCCTCTACGTGCTGATCAATTTTGCGATCGACATGCTCTACCTGCTGGTCGATCCGAGGGTGCGCTACTGATGGCCGATGTCGCAATCAAACCCGTCGAAAGCGAAGGCAGCAAGTTCGTCCGCCGCCTGATTAAGCGCAGGACGGTGGCCTTCGGCCTGCTGATCCTGACGGTCTTCGTGCTGCTGGCGGTGTTAGCACCGGTGGTCGCGCCCTATTCGCCGTCGAAGCTTTCCATCGTCAACCGTCTGAAGCCGCCGAGCGGCACCTTCTTTTTCGGCACCGACGAGTTCGGCCGCGACGTCTTCTCGCGCACGATTTTCGCCGGCCGCCTGTCGCTGCTCGTCGGTGCGGCTGTTGTGGCCTTGTCGGTCGCCATCGGCGTGACGCTCGGCCTGCTTGCCGGCTTCTTTCAAAAGCTCGATACGCCGATCGCCCGGCTGATCGACGCGATGATGGCCTTTCCGGATATCCTGCTCGCCATCGCCCTCGTCGCCGCTCTCGGCCCGTCCTTGACGACGGTCATCATTGCGCTGTCGATCGTCTACTCGCCGCGCCTTGCCCGTATCGTCCGTGCCTCGACGCTTGTCATCCGCGAGCTGCCCTATGTCGAGGCGGCGAGGGCGCTTGGCATCTCGACCTTCCACATCATGACGCGACACGTGTTGCGCAATCTGCTGTCGCCGATCCTGGTACAGGCCACCTTCCTCTTTGCCAGCGCCATGCTTGCCGAAGCCGGCCTCTCCTTCCTCGGCCTCGGCGTCAGCCCCGAAGTGCCGACCTGGGGAACGATGATCGCTGCCGGCCGGCAATATATCGGGCAGGCCGACTGGATGACGGTTTTCCCCGGCGTGGCGGTCGTCCTCTCGGTGCTGTCGCTGCAGATGGTCGGCGACGGCCTGAGAGACATGCTCGATCCAAGACTTCGCAAGGACCTTTAATCCGCCGACCAGAGGTCGCCCAATCCAAATCCGCCAATAGAAATTCGCATGACAGGAGTTCGCGTGAATCAGTTCCCCGCCGCCGCCGGCAAGGTCGAGAACTCGCCTTACCAACGGTTAGCCGCGCTCGGCATAACGCTGCCGCCGCCACCGCCGCCGATCGCCAATTTCGTGACGCATGTGCTAGAAGGCAACATGCTCTATCTGTCAGGCCAGGGCCCGCGCGAGGCCGATGGCTTCCTGCATGCCGGCAAGGTCGGCGGCGGAGTTGGTGTCGAGGAAGCTTACCGACATGCGCGGCTGACCGGCATCAACCTGCTTGCCGTCATGCATGAAGCGCTTGGCGATCTCTCCCGCGTCAGGCGGGTGGTCAAGCTGCTCGGCATGGTCAATGCCGTGCCCGAGTTCGAGGATCATCCGAGCGTGATCAACGGCTGCTCGGATCTGTTGATCGCCGTCTTCGGCGCGGCCGGCGAACATGCCCGCTCGGCCGTCGGCTTCAGCTCGCTGCCCGGCAATATCACCGTTGAGATCGAGGCCATCGTCGCCTTGCATTGCTGAACGTGCTTTCGTGTTTGGAGTGGTCTTCGGATGACTTTTTTCTATTTTAGCACGCATCCTTCCCCCGGCTGCTCGACACTGCCACATGGTCGCGCCATGTTCTGCCCTTCCTCCCAGACTTCCGGAGATCTTCATGCCCGATGATATCAGACCTTCGCTCGGCCTTCGTCCCGTCATCAATGTGTCCGGCACGATGACCAGCCTCGGCGCCTCGATCGTCGTTCCGCAGGCGATCGAGGCGATGGCAGCGATCCTGCCGCACTTCGTCGAAATCAACGACTTGCAGCGCAAGGCAAGCAGCATCATCGCCCGGCTGACCGGCGGCGAGGCGGGTTTCGTCACCGCCTCCTGCTCGGCCGGAATTTCGCTTGCCGTCGCCGGCGCAATCACCGGCGACAATCTGCTGGCGATCGAGAAACTCCCGGACGCCGTGCCGGAGAGGAACGAGGTGCTGGTGCAGATGGGCCATGTGGTAAGCTACGGCGCGCCGGTCGACCAGGCGATCCGGCTTGCCGGCGGCAAGGTGGTGCTTGTGGGACAGGCGACCTCGACGCATCGTTTCCACATGGAAAAGGCGATCACCGACAAGACGGCTGCTGCCGTCTTTGTCGTTTCCCATCATGTCGTCGATTATGGCCTGCTGAACCTCAAGGAATTTATCGAGATCGCCCATGCCAGGGGCATTCCCGTCATCGTCGATGCGGCCTCGGAATATGACCTGAGGACCTTCCTGGAGCAGGGGGCCGATATCGCGCTCTATTCCGGCCACAAGTTTCTCGGCGGCCCGACCTCGGGTATCGTTGCCGGCAGCAAGGAACTGGTGCGGCACGCCTTCCTGCAGAATATGGGGATCGGCCGCGGCATGAAGGTCGGCAAGGAAAGTATCTTCGGCGTCATGGCGGCGCTGGAGGCGTGGGAAAGGCGCGATCATGCTGGCATCCGCGAGCGCGAGACCGGCTATCTCAATCTTTGGAAGAAGACGCTCGACGGTCGCCCCGGCGTCACCCCGCTGATCGAGCCCGACCCGACCAACAATCCGCTCGATCGGCTGCGCCTCATCGTCGATCCCGAAGAGGCGCATATCACCGCCTGGGATCTGGCCGATGCGCTCGCCAAGGGCAGTCCGCCGATCATCGTGCGCGATCATGAGGTGGAGCACCGCTATTTCTATCTCGACCCCTGCAACCTGCATCCGGGCGAAGAGATAATCGTCGCAAACCGTCTTGCTGAGGAGCTCGACAAGGCGCGCGCCTCCAACGAGATCATCGCCACACCGATCGAAAACCGCAGCCGGCACCGCTTCGACGGATTGCTGCGCTGGCCGGATTGATCGACCGTTCTCATCCGCCGCAAGAGGAGCCGATATGGCCAACGCCCAAGCCCAGCCGATCGAGAGATTGAGCCCCGTTCTTTCCGTCGACCGGCTGACTACGTCCTTCCTGGTCGACGGCGCCTGGAAACCGGTCGTGCGCGACGTCTCCTTCACCGTCGCGGCCGGTGAAACTGTGGCGATCGTCGGCGAATCCGGCTCGGGCAAGAGCGTCACCTCGCTTTCGATCATGCGGCTGCTGCAGGCGGAGACGAGCCGCATCGAGGGCCGCGTCATGCTCGGCGGCCGCGACCTGCTGGCCCTGCCGGAACACGCGATGCGGCAGGTGCGCGGCAATGAGGTGGCGATGATCTTCCAGGAGCCGATGACCTCGCTCAATCCGCTCTTCACCATCGGCAATCAGATCTCCGAAGCGCTGCTCTGCCATTCCGCTATGAGCAAGGCCGATGCCAGGGCCGAGACGATCAGGCTGCTGGAAAAGGTCCGTATCCCCTCAGCCGCCTCGCGCTTCGACGAATATCCGCATCGTTTTTCCGGCGGCATGCGCCAGCGGGTGATGATCGCCATGGCGCTCGCCAGTCGGCCGAAGCTCTTGATCGCCGACGAGCCGACGACCGCACTCGACGTGACGATCCAGGGGCAGATCCTCGATCTCATCAAGCTGCTGCAGGAAGAGGAGGGGACTTCTGTTCTCTTCATCACCCATGACATGGGCGTCGTCGCCGAGATCGCCGACAGGACCGTGGTGATGTATCGCGGCGAACAGGTGGAAAGCGGCGCCACTACCGATATCTTTCACCGCGGCAAACATCCCTACACAAGGGCGCTGTTGTCAGCCGTGCCGGTGCTCGGCTCGATGCAGGGCCGGCAGAGGCCGCTGCGCTTTCCCTTGGTTAACACCGCGACGGGCGAATCGGACATTCCCGCCGAGGCTGCCGATACGGTCGCGGCGAAGCCCGTCCTGCAGGTGAAGAACCTCACCAAGCGCTTCGACATCCATTCCGGCCTTTTCGGCCGGCTGACCAGCCGCGTGCACGCGGTCGAAAACGTCTCCTTCGATCTTCATGCCGGCGAGACGTTGTCGCTCGTCGGCGAATCCGGCTGCGGCAAATCGACGACGGGGCGAGCCATCATGCGCCTGATCGAGCCGCAGGCGGGTTCCGTTCTCGTCGAGGGCAGGCAGGTGCTCGGCCTCGACAGGAAGGAGCTGCGCGAGATGCGCAAATCCGTGCAGATGATCTTCCAGGATCCCTTCGCCAGCCTCAATCCGCGCATGACGGTGGGGGCTGCGATCGCCGAACCCTATCTCGAACACCGGATGGGCAATGCGAAACAGGCAAGGGAGGTCGTCGCCGACCTGCTGGTGAAGGTTGGCCTGTCCGCGGATATGGCGGCGCGCTACCCACATGAATTTTCCGGTGGCCAACGCCAGCGCATCTGCATCGCCCGCGCGCTTGCCTTGCAGCCGAAGGTGATCGTAGCGGACGAAAGCGTCTCGGCGCTCGACGTCTCGATCAAGGCGCAGGTCATCAACCTGATGCTGGATCTGCAGCAGAGTCTCAACCTCGCCTTCCTGTTCATCTCGCATGACATGGCGGTGGTCGAGCGGGTCAGCCACCGCGTGGCGGTGATGTATCTCGGCGAGATCGTCGAGATCGGCCCGCGCGCCGCCGTCTTCGAAAATCCGCAGCATCCCTATACCAAGAAGCTTATCGCCGCCGTGCCGGTGCCAGATCCCGACCGCCGCCACGAGAAGCGGATGGCGGCGAACGACGAGATCAAGAGCCCGATGCGCCCGGTCGACTACGCCCCTCCGATAGCCTCCTATCGCGAGGTCGGGCCGGGCCATCTGGTCATGGCCGAGCGCTCGTCCGGGCTGGGAGTTGCCTAACGGATCAGCGGCGCATAAAGCAGATGCGGAGACAAATGCTTGGAAAGCCGCACCGATGAACAAGACAGAGTATTTTTCGACGCTCGGCGGCCTGCCGCCGCAGACCCAACTGCTTTCCGGTAAGGCCGTTTTCACCACGGCTTACGCGGTCATCCCCCGCGGTGTCATGAGCGATATTGTCACGAGCCTCCTTCCGCATTGGACGGGAACGCGGGCATGGGTACTCTCACGGCCACTTTCCGGTTTCTCCGAAACCTTCTCGCAATATGTGATGGAAGTTCAGCCGGGCGGCGGAAGCGACCGGCCGGAGCCCGACAAACGAGCCGAAGCGGTGCTCTTCGTCGTCGAAGGCGGCATGACGGTTGAGCTCGAGGGCGTCAGCCATGCGCTGCGCACCGGTTCCTTCGCCTATCTTCCGGCCGGCTCGGCTTGGCGCCTCAAAAATGATGGTTCGACCGCGGCGATCTTCCATTGGGTCCGGAAGGCATTCCAGGAAGTCGAGGGGCTGGAGCCGCCGCCGGCAATTTTTACGCATGAGGATGATCACCCGATCCAGGCCATGCCCGACACCGACGGCCGCTGGGGCACGACCCGCTTCATCGATCCGGCCGATGTGCGCTACGACATGCACGTCAATATCGTGACGCTGGAGCCGGGTGCTGTGATCCCCTTCATGGAAACGCACGTCATGGAGCACGGCCTCTATGTGCTGGAGGGCAAGGCGGTTTATCGTCTGAACCAGGATTGGGTCGAGGTCGAAGCCGGCGATTTCATGTGGCTGCGCGCCTTCTGCCCGCAGGCCTGCTACGCCGGCGGTCCCGGCCGCTTCCGCTACCTGCTCTACAAAGATGTCAATCGGCATATGAAGCTCTGGTAAGCGGCTTCGCATAGGCCGCACACGAGGCATGCCCGCACCTGTCCGGTTGCTTGACAGCTCTCCGGTTAACACGCATCGTCCTTCGATGCGGGATATGGATTCATGGCTGTCGGAGAAGAACGAAATCAACCGAAGAAACGCTGCCGAAGCGGTCTTCGAAGATATCCGCACGGCCATTGTGGATCAGAAACTGCCGCTCGGAAGCCGTCTTCCCTCGGAGGTGCAACTGGCCGAACGCTACGGCATCAGCCGGGCGATCGTGCGTGAAGCGCTTCGCTCCCTGCAGACGCTGGGCTTCACGCAAACCCGAACCGGCCGGGGCACCTTCATCGTTTCGGACAGCCCCGCGCGGCAGCTCGGCGGCGGCGCCTATTCCGCCCGCGACCTGATGGAAGCGCGGCCCTGCATTGAAATCCCGGCAGCCGGCTGGGCGGCATTGCGTCGTTCGGGCGAGCAGCTGGCCCGGCTGACATCCTTGTGCGACCGAATGGATGAGGAGGAGGATGTCCAGAAATGGGTGCGGATGGACGCGGCCTTTCATGGAGAAATCGCGGAGGCTTCAGGCAATGCGATCTTCCGGAAAGTCGTCGCCGATGTTCGCGGCGCGCTCTCGACGCAGTCGGAACTGGTCGAGCATGTTCGCGGGCGGCGCAAAAGGTCCAATGCGGAGCACCGCCGAATTCTGGAGGCAGTTGCTGCAGGCAGCGAGCAGGATGCGCGGGCGGCGATGGCAGAGCACCTGCTGGAGGTGAAGCGCTCCATCATCGGGATTTCCGATGAAAGGCGAACTGCCCAGAAGGCATGATTTCAAATTTACGCCCGGATATCCCGTGCGGCCGATCGAATGCAAGCGATGAACGATCTAGAAAACTGGCTGTCCGATTCCGCGACCCTCAGTCGCAAAAGCGCCTCGGAACTTGTGTTCGAGGAATTGCGCAGCCTGATCCTTTCCGGCCGTTTTGCCGCCGGTTCGAAACTTCCGTCAGAAGCCAAGCTCGCTGCAAAATATGGCGTCAGCCGACCGATCGTGCGGGAGGCGCTGCGCTCGCTGCAGATTTTGCGGCTGACGGAGACACGAACGGGCAGCGGCACATATGTGCTTGCGGCTGCCGGCGACGGAGACATCAGTTACGGCGATTATTCGGCGCGTGATCTGAGGGAGGCGCGGCCTCACGTCGAGGTGTCGGCCGCCGGCTGGGCGGCGCTGCGTCGAAACCATGACGAACTGTCCGGGTTGCTCAGGCTTTGCGACGAGATGGAGCAAGAGGAAAATACCGAGGCCTGGGTGCAGCTGGATTCGGAGTTTCATGGACTGATCGCCGCTGCATCGAAGAATGCCGTCTTCCGCGATATCGTCGATGAGGTTCGGGAGGCGATGGCGCAGCAATCCGGCCTTCTAACGGTGTTAGGGCCGCGGCGGCAGGAGTCGAACGATGAGCATCGCGCAATCGTCGAGGCCATCCGCGCAGGCTCGGACATCGAAGCCCGGGCCGCGATGGAAATCCATCTCCAAAAGGTGGAGGCGGCGGTCAATCGCATCATCGGCGCCGAACCGCGCTAAGCGGCGCCAACGCTATCGGAGCCTTCTGACACACCGTTGCGTCCGCATCGGTAGCTGCCCGATGGGCGAACCGGCTTCCATTTATGCACATCCTCGAACGAAGGAGCTTGACGGAGGTGTACGTTTCCATCTACTTCGCTAAACCTGTCAGACCGCATAGCAGATTGACATGTTGTCGAAGCTGCGCGGAGGGGCGGCCGGGGAGGCTGCCGAACCCAAGAGGGAGGAGAAATGACAGTGATGGAATCCACCAGAACCGAGGCCGATGGGCAGATTTTCGCCGAGGAGGATCTCGGTTACAAAAAGGCACTGAAGCCGCGGCAGATCCAGATGATCGCCATCGGCGGAGCGATCGGCACCGGGCTGTTTCTGGGCGCGGGCGGGCGGCTTGCCGCTGCCGGTCCGGCGCTTGTGCTGGTCTATGCCTTGTGCGGCTTTTTCGCGTTCCTCGTTCTCCGGGCTCTCGGCGAACTGATCGTGCACCGCCCGACTTCCGGTTCGTTCGTTTCCTATGCCCGTGAATTCTACGGTGAAAAGCTCGCCTTCGCGGTCGGCTGGCTCTACTGGTTGACCTGGGCGATGACGGCGGTCGCCGATGTCACCGCCGTGGCTCTCTACATGAATTTCTTCAAGGCCTACGTCCCATGGATCGCCATGATCGATCAGTGGGTCTTTGCGCTGGCGGCGCTGGTCCTCGTTCTCGCCATGAACCTTCTGTCGGTAAAGGTGTTCGGCGAACTGGAATTCTGGTTCAGCCTCGTCAAGGTTCTCGCTTTGGTCGTCTTCCTGCTTGTCGGGGTCTACTTCGTTGTGACCGGCACGCCGATCGACGGCCACGCTCCGGGCCTCAATACGATTGTCGACTTCGGCGGCATGTTCCCGAACGGAATCCTGCCCGCGCTTGTGGTGATCCAGGGCGTGGTTTTCGCCTATGCCTCGATCGAGCTGATCGGCACCGCCGCGGGCGAAACCGAAAATGCGCGCAAGGTCATGCCGCGCGCGATCCGAACGGTCGTGCTGCGCCTGGTGGTCTTTTATGTCGGCTCGGTTCTGCTGCTGTCGCTGCTGCTGCCCTATACCGCCTATAAGGGCGGCGAGAGCCCGTTCGTGACCTTCTTCGGCAAGATCGGCGTTGAAGGCGCCGACGTCGTCATGAACCTCGTCGTGCTGACCGCGGTCCTGTCGTCGCTCAATGCCGGCCTTTATTCGACCGGCCGCATCCTGCATTCCATGGCGATTTCGGGCTCGGCGCCGGCCACGCTGGCGAAGATGAACAGATCCGGCGTGCCCTATGGCGGCATTGCGGTGACGGCTGTCGTGACCGCCTTCGGCGTCGTGCTGAACGCCGTCGTTCCGGCAGAAGCGTTCGAGATCGGACTGAATGTCGCCGCGCTCGGCATCATCGCGGCATGGGGCGTGATTGTTCTGTGCCAGCTTAAGCTGTGGCACCTGTCGCGTCAGGGCAAGCTGGCGCGGCCCGAATTCCGGATGTTCGGCGCGCCCTATACCGGCGTGCTGACGCTCGGCTTCCTTGCGGTCGTCGTGATCCTGATGGCGCTGGATTATCCGGTCGGCACCTACACGGTCGCGTCGCTGCTGCTGATCATTCCGGCGCTGGTGGTCGGCTGGCTTCTGATGCGGGAGCGCATCCACATGATCGCGGCAGAACAAGGCGACGATCGCGGCGGTTTCGATCTGGCCTGACCGGCGCGACAGCAAGGCTTGCCCCGGCGCCAAATGCCGCCGGGGCCGCTTCAATGGAGAGAGAAATGATCCCGAGTGAGGATTTCGTCGTCACCGACCGTGGCGGCATCGTCGAGAACCGCCATCGCGTCCATGCGGCGGTCGTTGATGCAGAAGGCCGGCTGCTTTATGCGCTGGGAAACCCGAGGCGCCTGACGCTTGCCCGGTCTGCCGCCAAGCCGGCCCAGGCGCTCGCCATCCTGGAGACGAGTGGGATCGAGCGTTACGGCTTCGATGACGCGGATCTCGCGCTAATATGCGCTTCGCACAGCAGCGAAGAGCTGCATATCGCGCACACGCGGACCATGCTGGCGAAGATCCGGGCAGAAGAGGCCGATCTTCGCTGCGGCGGCCATCCTTCCTTGTCCGAAACCGTGAATCGCGCCTGGATCAGGCAGGACTATACGCCGACGGCGGTCTGCAGCAACTGTTCGGGAAAACACGTTGGAATGATTGCAGGCGCCCGGGCCATCGGCGCGGGCGTCGAAGACTATCACCTGCCGGATCATCCGATGCAGGTGCTCGTGAAGCGTACAGTCGCCGAACTATGCGATCTTGATCCGCAGGACGTGGAATGGGGGATCGACGGATGCAATCTGCCGACGCCCGCCTTTCCGTTGGATCGCCTGGCGCGCCTCTACGCCAAGCTTGCTTCGGCAGCAGATCGGGGCGAGGGGCAGGAGGGTTTGTCGAGGCGAGACGCAGCACTCGCTCGCATTTTCCGGGCGATGGCGCGCCACCCCGAAATGGTCGCGGGCGAGGGGCGTTACTGCACAGTGTTGATGCGCGCGTTCAACGGCGCGCTGATCGGCAAGCTCGGCGCCGATGCCAGCTATGCAATCGGTGTGCGCGCCTCGGATGACACCAGGCAATTGGGGGCGGATGGGGCGCTCGGCATTTCGGTCAAGGTCGAGGATGGCAACATCGAAATCCTCTACGCGGTTGTGACGGAAATCCTCGATCAGCTCGGCATCGGTTCGCCCGAACTCCGCCGAGAGCTTGCAACGTTCCATCGTCCCAAGCGGGTGAACACCATGGGTGTTTCGAGCGGTGGCGTGTCCTTTCCGTTCAGGCTGCGCATACCGGAGCCGGAGGGGGAGTAGTCCAGTCCTGCAGCTTTGATACAATGACGCTTCCGGACGCGGCAATTCTGCCGCGCCTTAACCGATCATCTCTCCGGCCTGCCGCCGCATTTCAGGTCCGCAGCGCCGCTTTCGAAAGTCCAGCCATGACTATCTCCGATATTGCGAAAATCCGCGTCGAGCATGACCTGATCGGCGATCGCGAGGTGCCGGCCTCGGCCTATTACGGCGTGCATACGCTGCGTGCGGTCGAGAATTTTCCGATCACCGGTCAGACCCTGCGGGAATCGGCGGACCTGATTGCGTCGCTCGCTGCGATCAAGCAGGCGGCGGCCCAGGCCAATGCAAGCCTCGGCCTTCTGGACCGGGCGCGCGCCGACGCCATTATTGCGGCTTGTATCGAGATCCGCGACGGTGCACTGCACGACCACTTCGTTGTCGATCTGATCCAGGGCGGCGCCGGCACCTCAACCAACATGAACGCCAACGAGGTGATTGCCAACCGGGCGCTTGAAATCATGGGATATGGGCGAGGGGATTATCAGCACCTGCACCCGAACGAACATGTCAATCTGTCGCAATCCACCAACGACGTCTATCCTACGGCCCTGAAGCTCGCTGCATGGATCGGCGTTCATCGTCTCGTCGACGCCATGGCGATTCTGCGGCGATCGTTCGAGGCCAAGGCGATCGAGTTTGCCGACGTCCTCAAGATGGGCCGCACCCAGTTGCAAGACGCCGTGCCGATGACGCTGGGGCAGGAATTCGGAACCTATGCGCTGATGCTGGCAGAGGACGAGGCGCGCCTCTTAGAAGCCGTCTCGCTGATCCGCGAGATCAATCTTGGCGCCACGGCCATCGGCACCGGCATCACGGCCCACCCGCAATATGCAGCGCTGGTGCGCGAGCGCCTGTCTGAGATCGTCGGGGTCGATCTGGTGACGTCGCCGGATCTGGTGGAGGCGACGCAGGATTGCGGATCCTTCGTGCAGCTGTCGGGCGTCCTCAAGCGCGTCGCGGTCAAGCTGTCCAAAACCTGCAACGACCTGCGGCTTCTGTCTTCGGGGCCGCGCGCCGGGCTGAACGAGATCAACCTGCCGGCGCGCCAGGCGGGTTCGTCGATCATGCCGGGCAAGGTCAACCCGGTCATCCCGGAAGTCGTCAACCAGGTGGCTTTCGAGGTCATCGGCAATGACGTGACGATCACCATGGCGGCCGAGGCGGGCCAGCTCCAGTTGAATGCTTTCGAGCCGGTGATCTTCTACAGCCTCTACCGCAGTCTCAGCCACCTGACCAATGCCTGCCTGACGCTCGAGGCCAACTGCATTCAAGGCATCACCGCCAACCGTGACCGGCTGCGCCAGACAGTCGAGCACTCGATCGGCATCGTGACGGCGTTGAACCCCTATATCGGCTATCGCAATGCCACGGAGGTCGCGCTGGAAGCACATCATTCGGGGCGGGGAGTCTATGAAATCCTTCTCGAACGCGGCCTGATGCAGAAGGAGCATCTCGATGCGGTCCTGCGCCCGGAAACGCTGACGCGGCCAAGTGAGAAGCTTTCCTTCTCATAAGGCATGCGGCTCATTTGCACTTGCGAAGACCGGCCGATGAAGCTCTGGTCGCTTCATGGGCCGGGCAACACTCATATGTGCGCGGTCACGCCGCCCTTGCTTGCGGCTTGGCAGCCTTGACATGCGTTATGCTGCGGCGGCCATCGATGCTGACGGGAACATCGCCATCGACCGTGGCGCGGCGCACGACGCGGTGCTGGTCGCCATAGTCGTTGACGGCATAGTGCTGGGTGGCGCGATTGTCCCAGATCGCCACATCCCCGGCTCTCCAGCGCCAGCGCACGGTATTTTCCGGGGCGGTGACGTAGGACTGGAACACCTCGTAGAGTGTTGCGGAGTCGCTCTTCGACAGGCCGACAAGGCGCTGAACGAAGTTGCCTAGGAGCAGCGATCTTTCGCCGGTTTCCGGATGGACACGCACGACCGGATGCTCGGTTTCGTAGATGGTCGACGTGAAAACTTCCTCGAAATGCTTCTTCTCTTCGGCGGTGGCGCGAGGGCGAACGGCCGCATAATCATAGGCATTGCTGTGAATAGCCCACAAACTGTCCGCCAGCAGTTTGAGCGGCGCCGGCAGGCTTTCATAGGCGGCATGGGTGTTGGACCAGATCGTGTCACCGCCGGCTGCCGGGATGACGACACCGCGCAGGACGGAGAATTTGGGATAGGCGTCGACGAAGGTGACGTCGGTATGCCACTGGTCCGCCCTGCCGCCGCCGCGGCTGGAATCGAGATTGAGGATGGACGCCGTGCCGGCGACGGGCCCCTGGGTTGGATGCGGCACGAGATCGCCGAGCCGGCGTGCAAAGGCTTCCTGTTCGGAATCGTCAAGATGTCCCTGATCGCGGAAGAAGATCACCTTGCGTTTGAGCAGAAGCTGGTTGATGGCTGCCACCGTTGCATCCGAAAGATCTCCGCCAAGACGAACACCTTTGATTTCGGCGCCGACGCGGCCGGTCAGCGGGACGACATCGGACTCGGGTATGATCTGATCGACGAGAACCGGATTGCTCATGAAAATCTCCTGTTGGTGTTGAAGAAGTCGGCAGGTCACCTGCGCCCGCAGAAGGATTCTTCGGGTGTTCGAAATCTCATCGCTGAAAGTCGACAGGTCTATGGAACCGTATAATCTATAAAATCTGTAGACAATAATTTCTAATTTTGCCTGTTTTCCTGAAACAGCCGTCTTCGATTTCCTCGCCGGGAGGGAGGCTGGCGGCCGCTGGAATTTCTTCGTATCTTCCGCCGGCAACATGGGCTCGCGGAGCAAACATCGTGCTCAAGGCCGTGTATCGGCAAACCCGAAAGGAAAATCGATGGCAACAGTCAAACTCCTGTCGGACCAAGAGGCCGCAGCCATTCCAGCCGTGCAAGCGGTGTTCGACGACATCAGGGCGACACGCAAGACCGATTTCATCAACAATTTCTGGCGTGCACTTGCAAACGATCCGGCAAATCTCAAGCGAGTATGGGAGACGCTCAAATCGGTCATGACCGTCGAAGGCGCGATTGATCCGTTGACACGGGAGATGATCTACATCGCCGTGTCGACGGCCAATGCCTGCCAGTATTGCATTCAATCCCACACCGCAGCTGCCCGAGCCCGCGGCATGACCGATGCCCAACATGGCGAACTTCTGATGATCATCGGCCTTGCCGCGCAGACAAATCATCTCGCTCTCGCCATGCAGGTTCCCTCAGATCCGGAATTCGAGGTGCGATAGGAAACGACGTTGCAGATCAAGCACATGCAACCATGCGCGACAGGGCGCCCTACGCCGGGGTTTACTCCGGTTTACCTAATCGCGGTCAACGCCTGGATGTGAGATACTGAATATGCGGCAGATCGCCCGATCTGCCCGATTGTTGAGGAGGATGTCCTATGCCACTGTTCATAATCACAGGGTGCTATTCAGCCGCGGCAACAAAGGGAATGATCGCCGATCCATCGGACCGGGAAGCGGCGGCCCGTGCCATCATGGAAGCAGCAGGCGGGAAGCAGCATTCTTTCTACGTCACGACCGGCGAAACCGACTGGATGGTAATCGCAGAATTCCCCGACGGTGTTGACCTGATCCCCGCGCTTCTTGTCGTCGGCGCTTCGGGAGCAGTATCGAATATCAAAACCGTGCGAGCGTACACAGGTGCGGAATTCAAGGCCGCTCAAGAAAAGGCGGGCAAAATCGCATCTGCCTACAAAGCTCCGGCAAAATAAGCAGACCACTCGTTGAATTATCTTGGGCAGCGGATGTTCGATCCGCTGCCGGTTCGTTCCGGCATCGCCTGACAGGCGGAGAGGTCAGGCATTCGGGCAGGAGAGTCATAATCCAAAATTATTGGTGCACAGTCCAAGAGTGCTTGACCGAAGTCCAAAATCATCTGGCGACACTCAGAAACAGGACACTTCAACTTTGAACCCACCCCGGTGGAGAAGCTAACCCAAGTGCATCATGCCTGTTTTGCAGGATAGGGGATCACCCATCTTCGCGCAAATGCGCCATAAATACCTCGGTCGGTGT